>DASRSQ010000796.1:0-5057 GCA_035656475.1 Gemmataceae bacterium
CCCCCCCCCCACCCTACTCCTAGCTTCCGCAGAACGAATCCCGTCGATACTCACGGCGTGGCAGCCGGACCAGCTGCCACGCCGTCGAGTTTTAGTGCGTCAGCTTCTTGTAGCGCAGCCGATGCGGCTGGTCGGCCTCGGCACCGAGGCGGATCTTGCGCGCGTGTTCGTACGTCTGATAATTCCCCTCGTGCCACACCACCTTGCTGTCCCCTTCGAACGCGAGGATGTGCGTCGCGATGCGGTCGAGGAACCAGCGGTCGTGGCTGATGACGACGGCGCAGCCGCCGAAGTTGAGCAAGGCGTCTTCGAGCGAGCGTAGGGTATCGACGTCGAGGTCGTTCGTCGGTTCGTCCAAGAGGAGCAGGTTGCCGCCGCGGCGGAGGAGCTTGGCGAGGTGGACGCGGTTGCGTTCACCGCCGGAGCATTCGCCGACCTTGCGCTGCTGATCGGGCCCCTTGAAGTTGAACCACGACACGTAAGCGCGCGAGTTGACCTTGGCCTTGCCGAGCATCAGGAACTCCGAGCCCGCGGAGATCTCATCGTAGATCGATTTCGTGCCATCGAGCGCGTCGCGGCTCTGATCGACGTACGCCGGCACGACGGTGTCGCCGACGCGCAGGGTGCCGGCATCGGGCTTCTCCATGCCCATGATCATGCGGAAGAGCGTCGTCTTGCCGGCGCCGTTCGGGCCGATGATGCCGACGATGCCGCCCTTGGGCAGGTCGAAGTTCAGATCCTCCATCAGCAGGTTGTCGCCGTAGCCCTTCTTGACGCTCTCGGCACGCACCACGAGATCGCCCAGGTGCGGTCCGGGCGGGATCTGCATGCGCAGTTCGCCCGATTCCTCCTCGACCTCCTGAGCGGCGAGCTTTTCGTACGCGGCCAGACGGGCCTTGCTCTTGGCGACGCGAGCGCGCGGGGCCATGCGGGCCCATTCGAGTTCGCGTTCGAGCGCCTTCTTGCGTGCGTTCTCGGTGCGCTCTTCCTTCTCGAGGCGATTCTTCTTCTGCTCAAGCCAGCTCGAGTAGTTGCCCTTCCATGGAATGCCTTCTCCGCGATCGAGTTCGAGAATCCACTGAGCGACGTTGTCGAGGAAGTAGCGATCGTGCGTGACGGCGACAACGGTGCCCGAATACTCTTGCAGGTGCCGCTCGAGCCAGGCGACCGACTCGGCGTCGAGATGGTTCGTCGGCTCGTCGAGCAGCAACAGGTCGGGCTTTTGCAGCAGAACCTTGCACAAGGCGACGCGACGCCGCTCGCCGCCGGACAGCGATTTCACCTTGGCATCGGGGGGCGGCAGACGCATCGCGTCCATCGCGATTTCGAGCTGGCGGTCAAGCTCCCACGCGTTGCAGGCGTCGATCTTCTCTTGCAGTGTGCCCATTTCGTTGAGCAGCTTCTCCATCACGTCCTCGGCGAGCGGCTCCGCGAGCTTGTTCGAGATCTCCTCGAAGCGCGTCAGCATCGCCTTCGTTGCTGCGACGCCTTCCTCGACGTTGCCGAGCACGTTCTTGTCCTCGTTCAGACGCGGCTCTTGCGGGACGTGGCCGATGGTGAAACCGGGCGTGAGGCGGGCGGTGCCGAGGAAGTCCTTGTCTTCCTGAGCCATGATGCGCAACAGCGAGCTTTTGCCCGCGCCGTTGGACCCGATGACACCGATCTTGGCGCCGGGGTAGAAGGAGAGCCAGATGTTTTTGAGGACTTCGCGCTTGCCGTAGGCCTTGGTCAAACGCTCAATGGTAAAGATATATTGTTCGCTCATGATTCTCTGTTCCAGGAATTGCCGCTTTCGGCTTCGCGCTCGCCGAAACGTTAAAGCGAGCGCTAAGCCGCAAGCGGCGAGGAAATGTTACTCGGTCGCCGGTGGAGAAGTCGGCGTTTCGGGTTCCGGCGTCGCGCCGGCGTCTTCCTGCGCGACTTTCGCAATGGAAGCGATGCGATCGCCCTCGTTGAGGTTCATGATACGCACGCCTTGCGTGTTGCGGCCAATCAGGCGGATCTCGCGGATGTGGGTGCGATTGACCATGCCCTGGATTGTGATGAGCATGATGTCGTCGTCCTCGCGCACCGACGCCACGCCGATGACGGGACCGTTGCGGTCGCTGGTGCGAATGTCGCGCAAGCCCTTGCCGCCGCGTTTCTGCTTGCGATAACGCATGCCCGAGCGCGTCTCTTCGCCTTCCGCAGCTTCGGTCGTCTCGGTCTCGGCCTCCTCCTCCGGCTCTTCGGCAAGATTCGCGCCGAATGGCGTGCGTTTGCCGTAGCCCTTCTCGCAAATGGTGAGCAGGGCGCCGACGGGATCGGTGACGACCATGCCGACGATCGTGTCGCCGTCGCCGAGGTTGATGCCCTTGACGCCATAGGTGTCGCGGCCCATCGGCCGCACGTCGGACTCGGCAAAGCGGATCGCCATGCCTTGCCGGGTTGCGAGGACGACTTCGTCCCCCTCTTTCGTGAGAACGACCGAAACGAGCGCGTCCCCTTCTTCGAGGGCGATGCCGATGATGCCACCGCTCTTGGGGCGACTATATTTCTCGAGCGACGTCTTTTTGACCAGGCCGTTGCGTGTCGCCATCATCAGGTATTTGTCCGCCTCGAAGCGGCGCACGGGGATGACGCTCGAAATCTTCTCCCCTTCCTTCAGCGACAGCACGTTTGCGATCGACCGGCCGGCGCTTGTGCGGCTCATCTGCGGAATGTCATACACCTTCAGCCAGTAAAGCTGGCCGCGATCAGTGAAGCACATCAGATACGCGTGCGTCGAGGCGACGTAGAAGTGCTCGATGAAATCGTCTTCGCGCGTGTCGCCGCCGGACACGCCTTTGCCGCCGCGATGTTGCGTGCGGTAGGTGTTGAGTGGCAAGCGCTTGATGTAGCCGTTGTGGCTGATCGTGACCGCGTTGATCTCCTCGGCGATCAGGTCTTCGATCGTGAGCTTGTCCGGGCCCTGGTCGAGGATCTGCGTCTTGCGTTCCTCGCCGTACTTGTCGCGCAGCATTTCGGTGTCCTTGCGGATGACCGCCAGAATGTTGCGCTCGCTTGACAGCAGCTCCTCGTAATCACGGATCTGGCCGCGCAGCTCATTGAATTCCTTGAAGATTTCGTCGCGTTCGAGGGCGGCGAGCTGGCCGAGCTGCAAGCGAACGACTGCTTCCGCCTGGGCTTCAGTCATGCGATAGCTGGCGTGGGCGCCGATCTCTTTCTGCAGATTCGCGAAGTGCTCGGCGCCGAGGGCCCGTTCCATGAGGGCCGCCGACACTTCCAGGTTTTGCAGATTCTCCTTCGCCACCACGCGGCTTGCCGAGCTGCGGCAAATGCGGATGACTTCGTCCAGCGACGAGATCGCGATGAGCTGGCCTTCGAGAATATGGCTGCGCCGTTTCGCTTCCCGCAAAAGATAATCGGTGCGACGGCGGATGACTTCCACGCGATGCCGAAGGAATTCTTCGAGCATCTGCTTGATATTCAGCGTGCGCGGCCGCCCGTCGACTAGGGCCAGCATGATGATGCTGACCGTCTTTTGCAACGGCGAGAACTGGTACAGCTGATTCAGCACCAGTTCCGGGTCGGCATCGCGTTTGACGTCGATGACCAGGCGAACGGGTTCGCCGGAACGTTCGCTCGATTCGTCGCGGATCGCGGAGATGCCCTTGATGCGATCTTCCTTGACGAGCGCGCCGATGCCGATCTCGAGGCGTTCGCGCGTTTGCTGGAACGGGACCTCGTGGATGATGATCTGGGTCTTCGCGCCTTCCTCATTGATGGTGGCACGAGCGCGAACGATCGCCTTGCCGCGACCGGTGCGATAGCCGTCGAGAATGCCTTGCTTGCCGCAGATAATGCCGCCCGTGGGGAAGTCGGGTCCGGGAATGATGTCGATGATCTGATCGACGGTTACTTCCGGCTCGTCGATCAAGCGAATGATCGCGTTGCAGACCTCGGTAAGGTTGTGCGGCGGGATTTCGGTCGCCATGCCGACTGCGATGCCGTCGGAACCGTTGACGAGCAGGTTCGGGAACTTCGCGGGCAGGACGAGCGGTTCGCGGTATTTGCCGTCGTAGTTGTCGATGTAGTCAACGGTGTCGCGCTCGAGGTCCTCGAGCATCTCGGAGGCGATGTTGACGAGCTTCGCCTCGGTGTAACGCATGTGGGCGGGAGGCAGGCCGCGGATGGAGCCGAAGTTGCCTTGCGCCTTGACGAGCGGATGACGCAGGTTCCACCATTGCCCCATACGAACGAGCGTCGGATAGATCGCCGCGTCGCCGTGCGGGTGATAGCGTTTCATCGTCTCGCCGACGATGGCGGCACACTTGGTCGTGCCGGAGGCGGGGCCCAGCCCGAGATCGTTCATCGCGAGCAGAATGCGTCGCTGCGACGGCTTCAAACCGTCGCGCACATCGGGGAGCGCACGGCTGATGATGACGCTCATCGCGTAACTGAGATAGCTGTCCTTCAGCTCATCTTCGATCTTCAAAGGCGGTTCGCCGTTGCTGGCTGGGGCCCCATCGGCCGGGGGCGTGTTCGGCGGTGGCGGGAGTTCGTCCGACAAGGTGGCAATCCTTCAAAAACCTAGGAAATTAAGCGGCCAAAATCATTTTCCGCATACCTCCATTCTATGGAAAATCGCGCCGCCTTACCACTTTTTCGGAACTGTTTTTCGAGCCCAACTCTCTTTATTTTGGGACATCAACTGATACCATTGTGGATGGCTAGAGCCCTCAACGAAACACCGCTACTGATGGAGGCACGTCATGACACGCGTCGCAATCGCACTGCTCACCGCCGCCGTTCTGACCCAGGTCGCGGCGGCTCAGGAGTCCAAGGCTGCCAAGTTCACGCGCGAGAAGCTCAAGCAGGTCATTGCCGAATTCGATGACAAGGAAGTCGGCATCAAGGTCTTCCTCGAAGATGTCAACCGCGAGATCGAGAAAGGCATCAAGTTCAAGATCGATGGCTCGACCGGCATTTCCAACAACACCAAGGTCAGCTACAAGGGTAAGAAGGTCACCGTCGAGAAACTGCTCAACGACGTTAGCGACAAATACGAGTTCGGC
>DASRSQ010000797.1:0-1698 GCA_035656475.1 Gemmataceae bacterium
TCGATGCTAACCGCGAAGTCGGCGCAGCCGGAAACGAGGATGGGTTATTCGGCGAGTTCGCAAAGGGAGACGGAGTCTGTGCTCGAGACATTGGTGCGATCGCCAGCGCCGCGAGAAGCGCGACGCCGCAGGTGATGCAGATACGATACCCTGCCATGAGTCATACTCCTTCCATGGATGCCAACTTCCCTGTTCGGCCCAGCGGAATTAGAAAACATCGGCAGGAAAGAATCAACGCCAACAATTTGTCCGCTCGGCCCGCGGGCGGCGATATATAGGATGAGGATTATCCGCCCGTTCGCGGCACCCCGGCGACGCCGCGTTCGAGCCCACGATTCGCCGGAAAAGAAACTACCTTCCCATGGCCGCCCCATTCACCGAACTCAAGATCGCCCTCAAGCTCTACAACCTCTCCGACTCCGCTCTGAAGGACACGTACTTCTTCGACTCCGCCCGCCAGCAGTTGACGGCCGACTGGGTCAAGTATCGCTTCGCCTACGTGATCAGCCAGACGCCGGCGGTAAAGGGCGTGACGCCGAACGTGTCGTGGAGCTTCAAGCAAGCGGACATCACCGAAACCGACCTGGTGTGCTACATCGTCGGCACCACGGCCGACAGCATCATCAAATCCAAGAGCTTCGCAACTCCCGCCAATCGTGCCGGCGCGCTGGACGCTGGCCTTACCGTGATCGGCGACGCCCGCGGCAATCTCTCCGAGGTGTACCTCACCGGCAAGGTGGTGCCGAAGGAGCTGGCGAACATCATCTGCCACGAGCTGATGCACAACAAGTGCAAGCTCGACAACAGCATGCACACCAAGCCAAACGTCAACATGGGCGCCAGCCCGACCGGCGAAGGCAACTTCATCGCCGCCGGCGATTTGAGCCTGCTTAAGCCGGTGCTGGCGACGAAGGTCAAGCAATACACCGACCTTCTCGACGGCGTGGCGCCGGGTTCGACGACGCGCGCGGCCTCGACCGTCAAGGATGAAGCCCCGCCGACGGATTGACAAGTCCCCTCCCCTCGTTCCCAGACGGAGTTTCGTTCCCTTCCTCGTTCCCAAACTCCCAACGTATCGCGCTGCCGAGTATCCGGGTGGATTGGCTGCAGGATCGGAACCAGCTCTCGAAGCGTTAGCACAATCATGAGGTCTGCTCCAGGACGCGCGTGCGCGCATCGCCTGTCATCGGTTCTTCGCCTACGGTTTGCTCAGTGAGCGGCACGTGCCAGATTTCCTCGGCATAGGCTCGAACGGTGTTGTCGCTGGTGAATCGTCCCATGCAAGCTGTGTTGATGATGGAACGGCGAGTCCAATTTTCTTGATCCACGTAGGCTTTCTCGACCATCTGCTGACAGGCCAGGTAAGACGCGAAATCCGCCAGGAGGAAGAAGTGGTCCCCATTTCGCAGCAACGATTCGGTCACCGGTTGAAACATGTCGCGGCGGAGTTCTTGGCGCATGACCGCGATGGAGGCGGGGGCGGTGACGCCGAGGCGGACACTGCGGCCGCGGATGTCGCACACCGCCACACGGATGTTCTCCCCGATTACAATGTGTTCGCCGACTCGTCGTGTAAGGACCAACATGGGCTCGCCCCCTATTGGCAGCTGCATGGTCAATGACATACGCCGGGAGGGCGAGGCTCCTGCCGAGCCATGAACTTTCGGCGGCTTCACGGCTCGGCAGGAGCCTCGCCCT
>DASRSQ010000798.1:0-2753 GCA_035656475.1 Gemmataceae bacterium
CAGAAATACGGCATGTTTCTCTGCGTACAGGACTTGACCTGTCCGGGCGCTTCGTTTCTGCACTCGGCGTCGCTTTCGGCCCGCATTCCCACGGTGGCTGCCATCGAAGGGAACTCTCGGCAGTATTGCCCCAACGGCAACCGCGGTTGGCGCGAGCGATTTCCCAGCATGTTCGAGATTCACGACGGCACTCTCGGCACGTCGGTGCTGAACGGACCTGGGCTGGGGTATTAGCTCCCCAGGCATCACCTAGACATCACTCGGAGGGTGATGCCCAGCGTGTGGATCTAGTCGTACCAGGCCGCAATCGCTTGGTATCCATTCGGAATGTCGTACGGCTCGATGCGTTCCGCCGACCGTGAGAAGCCCTCGATTGTCTCGTCAGGAGCCAAAGAATCGGGAAACCAGCGGCGGACCTCGGTCGATGGGGCAGTCGTGATGAACCAGATCGTGTCCGTGGAAGGCCAACCCTCCGGATCTTCGATATCCTTCACTTCAATAAGCACGTCGTGAACGTCGGTACGATTGCGGAGCCGCTTGAGCAACTCGTAGAACACCCGTGGCTCAGGTGGTTCCGGCAAGTTGTAGCCGATGGAGCCGGGATCGTTGTTACCCTCGAAGAACAGCTCCAGGCTTACCAGCGGCTTCGGCCGAGCCGGATTGTTGACGTCGCCGATGCGTTTCAAGAGAGCTGATCTGGGATCCATGTTGCGGTCTGCTGGGCTCGGCTGGGTGTGGTTGCAGCCCCACGCCAACGCCGCGGTAACGAAGCAGGCGAATCGCGAAAAAATCAAACGCTCAGCGCTCTGACTCATGGCCCAGTACCGACATCTGCTCGTCGACGCCAGCACCCGCGCGGGCTGGGCTCGTCTGCCAGTCGACGCCCAGCATGATCACATTCAGCCCTGAGCCAATGCCCAGCATGGCCACCTGGTCGCCCTCTGAAAGGTGACCTTGCTCGATGCCGATTGCCGCCGTCACCGGCGCCGCCACCGAACCCGTGTTGCCCAGGAACTCGACTGTCGAAAAATCGGCTTCCGGCCGCAGACGCAGCGATTCAAACAGCAACCGTCGGTGAGCAACGCCCACCTGGTGGCAAAAGATCTTGTTGATTTCGTCTTCGTCCCGATCAAATTCTCGCAAAAAGCCGCTGAATGCCTCCTTGGCGGTGGCGACTCCCGCATGCAGCAACCGCTCCGAATCCGTTGTCATCCAAGGCTGCATGCCGCCGGCGATCGATTCGTCGCCGCCGCTATGGCAAAGGGCGTGGAACTGCGTGTTGGCGCGCGCCACTGCCGCCCTGAAACGGTTCTGCGTCCGACTCAGATCACGATCGACTAACACCACCGCAGCACTGGCCGAACCGATGGTCAACGACGCCACGGCCAGTTTCATTTGCTCGCGAGTGAGACTTGTGTCGCCATTCAGGCGGGCGATCGTGTTCTCAACCAGCGGACGGCTGCTCTCGGTTCCCACCACCACGCCGGCACGGATTTGCCCCAACTCGATCATGTTGGCCACTTGCAACATGCCATTGAGCAGGCCAAGGCAGGCGTTGGATGCGTCGTAGATCACGCAATCTTCGCTCAGGCCGAGCCCATGGTGAACGCGGCAGGCGGTCGCCGGCTCCAGGTGATTGCGGCACACGGAGGCGTGAATCAAGCAGCCGATGTCGGCCTTGTCGATCTCCGCGGCCGCGATGGCCCTCTCGGCCGATTGAATGCTGATTTCGCTGGGGAGCGTGCCAGGGGCCCAGAAGCGCCTTTCGCGAATGCCGGTCATCAATTCCAATCGCCCTTCGGGCAACCGCAATCGACCATAGAGGGGCGCCAGCCGGGCCTCGATCTCGGCCGAAGTCACGATTTCGTCGGGCAGAACATACCCAAACGATTCCAGGCAAACTCGCTGATAGCGCATGCGTTGGGAAAAAAAGCGAAACGAAAGACGGTGGCCCCGCTACGTCAAGATAGATGGCCGATGGGTGAAGGTAAAGCCTTGCAGATACGGCAGTGTCCGACGACGCGCAGGCAACCTCATGCTCGGGCCAATCGCGGCCGTTCGCGATCGATCGCCATCAAAACGCGGTTTGCGATTCGCGCGGCCTGGCCCTGCCGCAGCATTCTCATCGAGCTGAGAGCACCGCTCGATGACATCAATGCTAGCATCGGCGTGCTAGCACATCATGTTGTGTTTCGAGGGGAAGAGAGCCACAAAATAGCCGATTTCGTTGCCTTTTCGTCAGGGCGGCTTATAACTGCACCCCGTCGCTGCCATGCACGGCAGCGAGAGGGCGAAATGTTCGTCTCAGGGATTTCGAGGCCAAAGGTTCAGCCCCAGTTGCTGCGGCCCCGGTTGCCGCGGGCCAAATTGTCCTGAATGTGCCCAAGATGGGGACGGGACAAGTTTGACCAGTGGCAGGCCGTGGTGGTGTCAAGGATGACTCACGAAGCCAACTCTTCGTCCGTCTCGTGCCGAGTCAGCCGTTCGGCTGCCGGTCGTCCTCCTTTCCAGTCGCCCATTCGCGGCGTCGATACCTCCTCGAGCTGTGCCCGGACCTCGAAATCGGTTCGTTCCGTTCCGCTAGCAGGACAAGGATTTGTCCAAGGAGTGAGGGAAATGCAGTCGAAACCATTGATCGGACTGAATGCAGACTATCGAGCGGCCAAGAAGGATTCTCCGGCGTTCAGCTACCTCTGTTCCGGTTACTACGATGCGGTCGTGCGATCGGGTGGGGTGCCGATCGTCATTCCCCC
>DASRSQ010000799.1:0-4369 GCA_035656475.1 Gemmataceae bacterium
CCATCATCTACCGCCAGATACGGCGAAAAGTGTGCCAAAGGCGATGGGGCGTCTCTAATCCTTATTTTACCCCGTTGGTACCACGGAAAGCTAGCTCAGCGTGCGATTCTGCTGTGCGAATTCGCACGGATTCCGTCAGTCCACTTCTTCAACACGCGTGATCCGTTTCACGACCAGCGTCGCATAGCTGCCCCTCTGTAGGTCAAAACGCAGCGTCAGCTTTTTCTTGCGCGCGTGTTGTTCATCATTTCCCGACCGCGCTTCAAGATTCTGCGGAAAGCACCACGCCGCTCGCTCCCCTTTTGAAAAGAACAGATCGCGGAAGCCCTTGAGCTTGAACTGCTCCAGCGTCACTTCCTCTTCTGCGAGAACGCGATCGAAGTAGGGCTTGCGCGGGTCATCGTCTTCGAGACGGGTGCGCGCAGAATGCAAAGGCAACTCAAGTGCACGCACTTCTTCGAGCAAGTCGGGGCTCAAATGTTTGGCCATCGGCAACTCACCGAGCCGTAGCCTCACCATCGTCAGGTCTTGCGCAGGGACGTGATCGCGCAGCCAGTCCGCGAGCATCCGGTTCCACAGATGACTCTGATACGCGGACAGGTACAGCGTGCGCAGCTCTGGGGGCAGGCGTTCCAGCGCGCCGCGAAAGTCCTCTGGATGAGCGACCAGATGCTCGACAATCCGGTTGCCCGGCAAGCGCTGTCGACACGCCTTCCAGTCTCCCCAGTTTTGGCGGAGGATTGACTTCTCGCGCTTCTGGGCGGCGCGCTCGAAGGCGTACGGCGCGGTGAGGGCCATGTGCAACGCGGCTTCAAATTCGCCGATCAGGAGCTGATAGGCGAAGAACGCTCCCTCCACGTTGACCGAGCCAAATCGCTGGTCGTCGTAATAGTTCGGCACGCCGGCATCGACGACTTCCTCCAGCCCGCGCAAGGCGGTCGTGAGTTGCTCCTCGGTCATGGAACGGACGGTGATCGCGAAACGATTTCCTTCGATGTTGCTGGACTGATACGCTTCGGGCACTTGGCCGAGATACGTGAGCTGGAGATTGGGATGCGTCAATTTCCGCTGCGGTCCGCGATAGATCGTGAGATACTGCACCGTCTCGGCGTGGCGATCCTTCAGACCGCCGATCGAGAGTCGGCGCGTTTGCAGCTTCCAGCGCCGCCGAATGATCGCGAGCGCGTCGGGCGTGGTCCAGCCGCGCTTTTCCAGCCGATAGAAGGCGAAGTCGCCCGCCGTCGGTTGCACGCTGGTCAGCTCTTCCACCCGGAAATCTTCAGACTTTTCCTTGATATGCATCGAATGCAGTCCCTGGACAGTCGCGGCGGCGAGATCAAGGATGAAGGCGGACGAACGAACGACCTTCGCGTTCATCCATCCGCCTTCACCGAGTTCCTTCCGCCGGACGCGTTACTTCTTTTCGGTGATACGGCGTTTGTAAGAAATTTCGACCATGGGCGTTTCCTTGCCATCCGCGCCGGTGGTCTTGAGCGCGAGGACCTTGGAGTTGGCGTTTTGGTAAGTGATGGTGACGGTGGCCTTCATCGATTTGCCCCCCGGCCCCGTCATGGTGCCGTTGAGCGTCAGCGTCTTCTTTTCCTTGTCGTAGGTTCCCTCGCTGAGCATCGGACTGGGCACCATGGAGTCGATCCAGACATTGACATATTTCTTCTTGCTCGGCTCATAGCTGGTGGCGCCGTAGCCTTCGAAAGGCATGCCGGCGATTTCCATCTTGAATTGTTCGAGCATCCACAGGTCGCCGGCGGCCATCTTGCAATGGAGCTCCCCCTTGATTTCGCCGCCATTCGCCTTCACCGTCGCGTCCCAGACGCCGACGCCCTGCTTGAGGAACTCATGTTCCGGCCCTGGCTTCACGATACTCGGTTGAGCAATCAGATCGCTGGCAGCAACAAGTGTCAACACGGCAATGACGATGATCCTGCGCATGGATGAACTCCTTGGATATGGTGGATCGAACAAAGACATAATACGACGCCATGGGGCGACGTGAAGCGCCCAGTTGCGGCTCACGTTTGGTCGGTACCGAGAATTTGGAACCGCAAAGCGAACCGGTAGATTAACCACGCGTCTAAAACCAGAGTTGACCGGAGGTGATCTTGCCGCACGTCGGTAAAGCGCTAGGCTTTCTGATACCGCCGCTTGCGGCTTCCGCAAGCGGCGAGAGGAGCCGATTCGCATGAATGTCTTTCACGAACTCCACTGGCGCGGCCTTGTCCATCAGGCCACCGCCGATGACCTTGCAGCGCGGTTCGACCAGGAAAAGATGCCGATGTACATCGGCTTCGATCCGACGGCGACCAGCTTGCACGCGGGCAGCCTGATACCGCTGATGGCGCTGCGCCACTTCAAACGCTGCGGCCACCAGGTCATCGTCCTCATCGGCGGCGCCACCGGGCTCATCGGCGATCCGTCCGGCAAGTCCGAGGAACGCGTCCTCGAAACCGCAGACACCGTCCGCATGCGCGGCCTCGCCATGCAGGCGCAGATCGAAAAGTTCCTCAGCGCCGAGGAAGGGCCGCCGCCGAAGTTCGTCAACAACATCGATTGGCTTGGCGAATTCAAACTGCTCGAATTCCTGCGCGACATCGGCAAGCATTTCTCCGTCAACGAGATGATCAACAAGGACTCCGTCAAGAAACGCTTCGAGAAAGAAGGCGTCGGCATCTCGTACACCGAATTCAGCTACATGCTCCTGCAAGGCACCGACTTCCTCGAACTCTACCGCCGGCACGGTTGCAAGGTCCAATGCGGCGCGTCGGACCAGTGGGGCAACATCATCGAGGGCATCGAGCTGATTCGCCGCATCGACCGCGGCCAGGCCTATGGTCTGACGATGCCGCTGTTGACGAATTCCGAAGGCAAGAAGATGGGCAAGAGCGAGAAGGGCGCCATCTGGCTCGACCCGCAACAGACGTCGCCGTACGCGTTCTATCAGTTCTGGTTCAACATGGCCGACGCCGACGTGGTCCGCTTCCTGCGCTGGTTCACGTTCCTCGATGAGCCGACGATCAAGGAGCTGGAGCAAAAAGTCGGTACTGGCGAACGCATCGCGCAGAAGGCGCTCGCTCAGGAGATCACGACGTTGGTGCACGGCAAGGCGGAATACGACAACGCGAAGCGTGCATCGGAGGCGTTATTCTCGGGCGACATCGCCTCGCTGCCGGTGGCGCTGCTCAAGCAACTCGCGTCGGATGTGCCATCGATCACCTTGACCGCGGCCGAGCTCGGTGACGGGATGATGCCGTTGATCGATCTGCTGGTGAAGACGCAGGCATGCTCATCAAAGGCCGACGCACGTCGGCAACTCGTCCAGAAAGGTGTCCGCGTCAACGGCAAGCAGCCGGCGGGGGAGAACCCGTCGGTGACGCGGAGCGATTTCCTTGAGGGAGAGGTGCTGGTCCTGCAGCGTGGCAAGCGGAACAATTATCTAGTGCTGTGTAAGTGATCTCGCGTTGCGAAATGCTATGATCGCCCGACAAACATCAAGAAGCGGAGAGGGCGGGATTCGAACCCGCGGTGGAGTTTCCCCCACACAGCATTTCCAGTGCTGCACAATCGGCCGCTCTGTCACCTCTCCTGATGGGTGCCGCCTTTACGTGGATTCGGCATCCCACGGACGCCGAAGACACGAATCGTGGCAAATTCGACGAAACCACATTCTACCGCGCTCGTGCGCGCCCGTAAACCCCGCAACCGGATACTCAACATCGATTAAGAGTTTTCTCTTGGTGTGCAGGAGGGCGAATCGGAATCGCTGAAGCATTGACAGCGCCGCGGCTCGGGACCATTCAATGGCCCCAGCAAATCTAATAAGCCCTGACGGCGCGGGCCAGGAACTAGCGCAGCGCATCCGCCTCGCCGCCAACGCGCCGGGCGATGTCGGTGCACTCGAGGGGCACACTCTTGTCGTGCTGGCCTTCGCGATTCGCACCGGCGGGCCTTATTGATGATCTTGTTGCGGGCCATTGAATTGAGCAGTCGCACGAGGTCGGCCGGGTCGCTGAAGTGGAATTGCCCAAGGGCCAGGCGCACGAACAAACTGGCGAGGACCGACTGGCAGATATCGTCAGAGGAACGCAAATCAGTCGTCGCGCAGCCCACGGCCGGTCAAATGCAAGAACACGCGCTCCAGGTTTGGCTCCTCCGACTCCAACCCCGTCAGCGCCACCTGTTCCTCGCTGAGGATGTGCACGAGTTGTACCAGCATCCCCTTCGCGTCACGGCACTCGACTTCAATCGTCTGTTCGCTCGGCATCGTTACACGCACTCCGTCCAGCGCCTGCAAGCGCGCTCGTGCCCGCTCGGGAAACGCGCGAGCGCTGATGCGCAATCGGCTTGAAAGCTG
>DASRSQ010000800.1:0-9741 GCA_035656475.1 Gemmataceae bacterium
GATCAGGCGGCGTCGGCGCTGCAGGCGGCGGAGGCGAACATCCTCACGGCCAAGGCAATGGTGAGCGAAGCCGAATACGCGCGCGGCCGCGCGGAGGCGGACTTGAAGCTAGCGCATTCCGTGTATGTGCGCATGGAGGAGCTGGTCAAAAGCAAGTCGGTCGAGGTGCAAATTCGCGATGAATCGCTGAACAAGTACAGGGCGGCCGACGCAGCGCGTCAGGAGGTCGAGGCGAAGGTGCAATCGGCCCAGGCGGTCATGAAGGAAAGCTCCGCCAAACGCGACAAGTCGAAGGCTGATGTGGACGCCGCCAGGGCGCGCATCGATGTTGCCAAGGCCGAGGAAGCCCGGCTCGCGGCGCTGATCGATTATCGTTTCATCCGCGCTCCTTTCGAGGGCGTGGTGACGCGGCGCAACATCCATACCGGCCACTTCCTGCAGCCCGGCGTCGGCGCCCCGAGCGTGCTGTTCGTGGTCGCACGCACCGATGTGCTGCGCATCGTCGCGGAGGTCCCGGAGGTTGATTCGATCCACATCGGCAAGGGCGCGGTGGTCACGATCCAGTTGCCGATCATGAAGGAGCAATCGTTCACCGGCAAGGTGGCGCGCACAAGCTGGACACTGGACAAGAACGCTCGGACCCTGCGGATCGAGGTCGACTATCCGAACAAGGACAAGAAGCTGCGTCCCGGCATGTACGCCAACCTCACGTTCACCGCCCAGTTTCCGGATCGCTGGACGTTGCCTGCCTCCGCGATCTTCACGCATGTCGATCAGCCAAGCTGCTGGCGCGTCATCGACGGCAAGGCAGTGCGGACGCCGCTCAAGCTCGGCCAGCGCGACGGGGCATCAGTTGAGGTGCTGAAGATGCAGACGCGCGAAGGAACATGGGAGGCGATGCCTGTCGATGCGGAGATCGTCGTCGGCAATCTCGGCGCGGTCAGCGAGGGGAAAGACATCGTGCGGCGGGCGAACGAATAAAACGACGTCCTGCCCAGGTGTGGCCATCGTCGCATTGCTCGCTAATTCTAACCCCTGACCTCTGATCCCTCATCCCTATTCTCATGTTGAAACGGGTCGAACCCCGCCATGCGGGGCCGAAAGCTCTGGGCATCCTCGTTCCGCACGGCACGCGGACGCTGGTGATCGTTCGGCCACGCGCCCTGGAATGGGACCTGCTGCCGGCGCGCTGGGACGGCGATAGCACCCATGCTCCGGAGTTCTGCGCATTCGGCCGTGATGAAGCGGCCGCTGCGGCGCGGCGGCTGGTGCGCATTCTCGAGTCGGCTGTCGAACGCGGCGTCAATCCATTGCAAACCTGTAGCGACGCTGCTCGCACAAGCTTTCAAATTTGGCTGCGCACCGAGGAATTCATCTGGATTGCCTGTCGGCGCACGCCGGGCCGGTCGTATCAGCCGGCTCTGTTCGATGCGCTCGAAGAGGCGACGTGCGCGGCCGAGGCGATTGCCGCCGTCGTCTGGCCGGGCGCGGGCGTCACGCAGGAGTATTACTTCAACACGCAGAATTTTTCGTAGTTATGTGTCTCAGAAGTTCGTCCTTCTGAGTACCCATTCGCATCAACTTAAGGATTTCCGGCCTGAAAGGCCGGTTCTGTCAGCCCAGGCCGAAGGCCTGGGTAAATGGCCAGCGATGCAGCGAGCCTGAAAGGCTCGTTCAAAAATGAATTTGGCAATCGAACGGCCCTTTCAGGGCCGATGGCTTCTCGGCAACCTTATCCCAGGCCTTTGGCCTGGGCTGACAGAACCGGCCTTTCAGGCCGGAAAACCTTAAGTTGATGCGAATGGGCTTCGCGTTGCTCGACCCACCCTACGAAATACTTCAACACGCAGGTTTTCTCGTAGCCTGCATTGGCAGAAACCTTGCCTCGCAAGGCGATTACCCAAGCGGACGATGCTGGAAGAGCGTGAGCACAATCGCCATCACCAGTGCCAGCACAAAGCCGGCGCCATGCAGAAATAGCAATCCAATCGATGCGAGGACGCCGGGCGGCTCGGCGTTGAATGCCTCGAAGACGTTGGCGATATGCTGGGCCATGATGCTCGGGGCCGTCTGCGCGGGCATGATCTTACGAAGCTCGGCAAGGATGCGCAATGCGGCCTCTTGCGGGATCGAGCGGCCGTCGATCGATCGCGTCACGAGCCCCTCATGTCCGAGCTGGCGGGCGATGCGAGCGGTACGATACGCCATCGGGGCCGAGATCAGCATGAAGGCGCCGCTGAGGCCGAGAACCCAGGCGCGCGAGACGATCCCCAGCCCGATCATGGCGAGGCCGGCGGTAACGCGAAAGACCAGGTCGAGCACCGGATGACGCACGAACAGGACCGCATGCACCACCCAGCCGCCATCGAGCGGCAGCATCGGCAGAATATTGAAGCCGTTGAGGATGACGAGCATGAGCGCCACCTCGATGGCAAGCGGAATATTCGCCCCGATGCCGATGGCGCCAAGAACGACGCCAAGCGCGATGCCGGGCAGTGGCCCCGCGAGAGCGACGAGCGACTTCTTCCAGCCGGCGACGTTGTAGTGTTGTCCCGAGACCGCGGCGCCGAAGAACGGAATGAAGAACATTCGCAGATTGCGATAGCCAAACGCCAGCATGGTCAAGTAGTGGCCCAACTCGTGGAAGAGGAGCACGGGTATGAGGATGACCAGACTGGACACGATGTCCTGGACGCCGGCGGCCCCGGAGAAGAGCAGCAGCGAAATGACCAGCGTGACGATCGCGGTACCCCAGCCGGCCTTCTTGTTCTGGAGTTCCTCGAGCGCGATCAGCACCGCTTCGTCTTCGGGCGAGATCTCGCCCTGGTCCAGACGCGTGTCGATCGGCGTCTCGTCCGGCGGCCAATCCAACTCGACCGAATCGCAACGCCGGACCTTGGGAGCGGTGTACTTGCCCCACATCGAGCTGTATGCGAATTCGGCCTCGTAATTGCCGATGCGTGGCAGATCGAGTGTGTGCTTCCAGGCGCCGATCTCGACATCATGCTCGCCGGGATCCAGCTTCACCGTCACGTCGAAACCCTTCTTCATCGATCCGACGGCAACCTGTCGGCCATCGACGTAGATGGGTAGCGACATATCGAAGAGCATCCACTTGCCCAGGCCAAAGATCCGCACGACGGCGACATTTTCGGCGCGCGCGGGCGCCGTCGGGAAGCGATAGTTCGCCGCATCCTCGAACTGCGTCGAGCCGGAGGGCACTCGAATGGATGCCGCACAATCCGGACAGGCAATCTCGCGCCCTGCCAGGTCGGCATCCAACGCCAGGAGTGCCCGGCAATTCTCGCAACGGAATTCAATCATCGGACTCTGCTCGTGCCACGGGATTGGATGGAATCTATCGTGTTACTGGGACGCACGCAAGATGTGGTTAAGTCCTGTTTCGGAGCGACGCTCCAGCTATCATATTGCACATTGGCCAGATTATTCGAGGATCGGCGAGCCGTGCTGCGTAAGCAGCCGGGTTAGGACGCGTTGCATAACCCGGACGCTTACGCGTCACGGCTCGCCGGGTTCAGACAGGAGCTGATCTTGAGCCGAGTTAGCGAGCAATATGAGCGTGCGTGTCAATTCCTGGCCGGCGGCGTCAGCTCGTCGACCCGGCTCAATCGCGCGGTCGGCCATGCGATGTACTTCAAACACGCCAGCGGCTGCCGGCTGACCGATCTCGATGGCCGCGATTACATCGATCTCTGCTGCAGCCATGGCGCGACGTTGCTCGGCCACGGCGACCCGCGCGTCCGCGCCGTTGTCGAGCAGGTCCTCGATCGCGGGGCGGCGTGTTCGTACGAAAACGAGCAACAGGCCGAACTCGCGGAATTGCTGTGCAGAGTCGTGCCGTGCATCGGACGCGTGCGCTTCACCGGCTCCGGCACCGAGGCAACCATGCATTGCATTCGCCTGGCTCGCGCCTGCACCGGCAAACAGAAGCTCCTCAAGTTCGAAGGCAACTTTCACGGCTATCACGATCAGGTCATGTTCGCCATCGGCACACCGGCCGATCAGCTCGGGCCGGAGCAGCATCCCAATCCGTTTCCCGGCTCCACGGGCATCGCCGCGGGACTTGCCGATCAGCTTGTCATCGTGCCGTACAATCGTGTCGATCTGCTTGAGGAGGCGTTTCGCCAGCATGGCCACGAGCTGGCAGCGGTGATCGGCGAGCCGATCTATTACAACGCCGGCTGCATCTTGCCGAGCCCGGAATTCATGGCGGCGCTGCGTGAGCTGACGCGCCGGCACGGCGTGCTTCTGATTTTTGACGAGGTTCTGAGCGCGTTTCGCATGTGCCTGGGAGGCGCCCAGGAATATCTCGGCATCACGCCGGACCTGTGCACGCTGGGCAAGGCGGTCGGCGGCGGCTATCCGCTGAGCGCCTTCGGCGGTCGCAAGGACCTGATGGATCGTCTGATGCCGATCGGCGACTGCCAGCATTCGGGCACCTACAACGGACATCCGGTTGTCGTCGCCGCCGCGCTGGCCGCGATCCACGCGTACGCCGCGCCGGGATTCTACCATTCCATCAACACGATTTCGAAGCAGCTCTGCGACGGCATGACGACGCTGTTCGCGAAGCACGGCGTCAGCGCCCGCGTGCAGGGACTCGGCGCCCGCTTCGGCATCTACTTCGGCGTGCCGGGACCGGTGCAGAACTATCGCGACGCCGTCGTTCATCAGCGTGCGAGAATGCTGCGGTTCATCGCCGCCGCGATTGGCAATGGCGTCTACTTCCACGATTACGGCGGCGCCGCCTGCCATCACGGCTTCTGTGCGGCGATGTCGAGAGCGGATCTCGAGGAGTGCCTGGCGCGCCTGGACCGGGCGATCGGATCAATGAACGTTTGACGCTTACGTTTCCGCGCGTCGGTCCCTGGCAAGCGCATGGTCACACGCGATGGCCGTGGATGCGAGCAACGCGGTCAGGATTTCGACGCTGTCCGAGCTGAACTTGCCTTCGCGGCGATTGACGAGCTGAGCGACGCCGAGGACGGCGCCATTGCCACCGACCAGCGGCAACGCGAGCAGGCCGAGGCGTCGGCCGCCCAGGCGTTGTTCAAGATCGGGGCTGAGGCCGGGATCGGTGCGGGCGTCGGCGAGATGGATCGGCTCCTTGACCGTGACGACCGCGCCGGTGATGCCCGCGTCGCTGAGCTTGATCCGCACTTCCTCCAGCACGTTCTTGCGAGACGCGTCGTGGGAGAGGGCTCGCGTCCAGAGCTCGCCGCGTTGGCGATCGAGAAAATAGATCGCGGCATGCTCGGCGTCGGCGAGCCAGGCGACGACCTCGGTCAGGAGCGGCAGCATCGATTGCAGGTCCGCGACGCTCATCAGGCGGCGCGTCAGGTCGAGCAGCAGCCTCGTCTGGGCCGCGGAGCGTTCGGCACGCAGACGCTGGCGCGTCGCATCCTCGAGCAGGCGGCGCATGTGAGCGCTCGTGCCCCAGATGCCGGCGAACATGTGGCGGATGATCGCCGGCAGGCCGCCGCGGCGCGTGCGGATCGGGCGGTTGCCGATGAACGCGGATAGCTCGTCCGCCAACGCCGCCGCGCTGCCGAGCCGTTGCTGCGGGTCCTTGTGCAGGCAGGCCAGGCAGATCGTTTCCAGATCGTGCGGCACATTCGGATGCAACTGCGTCGGCGCCAGCGGCTCGCCGTTGCCGGCTTGCATGAGCGCGTCCAGCTTCGGACCGAAGAACGGCGGTCGTCCGGTCAGCATCTCGTAGAGGACCGCGCCGAGACCGTAGATGTCCGTTGCCGGGCTGGGCGGACGCGTCGACCCATCGAGCTGTTCCGGCGCGAGATAGCATGCGGGGCCCAGCAGCGCGATCGTTTGCACGGCGACGCGGGCCAGGCCGAAATCGCTGATCTTCGGAATGTCGTTGCGATCGAACAGGACGTTGCTCGGCTTCAGGTTGCCGTGGACGATGCCGAGGGCGTGGACGAGTTGCAGTGTGCGGGCGAGCGTCTCCAGCCATTGCGCCGCTTGCCGGGCGGGGACTGGCGCGCCGTTCATGCGGCGACTCAGGTTGTCCTCGAGCAACTCCGTCGCGGCGTAGACGCGGCCCTCGTGCGAGCTGATCTGGTGGACGTGCACGACATGGCGGCTGCCGAGCCGTTTGAGCGATTCCATCTCGCTGTGCAATTGCATCAGATCGACGGGCCCGGCCAGCAACACCTTGAGCGCGATCGGGGCCGAGCGGCCGGTGTGGCGCGCGCTGTAGACGACGCCGGCGCCGCCGTGGCCGATGATGCCGGAAATCTCGAAGCCGGGGAATTGCGGGAAGAGCGTGGTCGGGCGAACCGATTCCGGCTCGGCGCCGATGGCCGATCCGCTGGCGCCGGCGAGCTTCCAGTCGAGCGCGCCTTCCAGCTCGAACTGCAGGAGCAGCTCCTCGCGCAGATGCGGGAAGCGGTGCAGATACTCCTCGTGCCGCGGCTTCTCGCCGATCGATTCGCGCAGGACGATTTCGTTGTAAATGAGATCGAGCTGGAAGGCGCGGTCGGAGCGAAAGGAGGGGTGTTGCTCGAGATAGGCCTCGACGAACTTCCGCTCGCCCCGCTGCCAGCGCTCGCGCTGCTCGTCGAGCAGATCGTCCGGCGTGGGCTTTTCACTCATCGGTGAGATCGTCCAGATCGAGTTCGTGAGCCACGCGATCCATGGCGCGGGCGAGCTTCTTGCGGAGCGCCTCCGGCGTGCTGCCAAGCTGGCCGGCGATGGCGCTCCAGTCGAGCCCTTCTTTGCGAAGCTCGCGCAGCTTGCGTTCGTCTTCCGTCAGCAACTTGTCGGCGCGAGAGAGCAACTCGTCGCCGGCAACGATCTGGCTCGGCGTGTTGTCAGCCGCCGCGAACTGCAGCTCCTCGACGGCCCCGCCTTGCACGCGCCGATAGTCGCGACATTGCCGTTGCTGGCCGGTGACTTGCTTGGCGAGCTTGTTGCGTGCGATGGCGACGAGCAGCTTCATGAGCTGATCAGGCTGATCGATGTCGAACTGCCCGGCCGCGGTGCGCACGAAGAAGCTGGCAAACACCGACTGGCAGATGTCCATCGAATCGAGCACGCGTTTGAGCCGGGTGTCGGCCAGGCGAAAGCGCACGGCCCGACGAATGGCCGGCTCGTAGCGTTGCACCAGCTCGGCGGCGGCTTGCTGATCGCCAGCGCGAACCTTGCGAATCAGCTCCTCGAACGAGGTTTGCTCGGACATGACCAGACTCCTGGGGATTCCGTGTCCTTATCCTACCCTGGTTGAGGATGCCCGTCCATGCGGCTCTACTGCTTGCCCGCGATTCGCTCGATCGCGCGAGCATTTTTTCCCGTATTCGCAAACCCGGCGTTCAGGGGTTTACACTCCATTGATGACAAACTGGCAAGGTGGGTGTGTTCGCCTGTGATGCCATCGACCGAATGATATGTTTATTTTTAATGAATGTGTGCCGACGTGATTCGCAGTAACGGCGTCGCCTTCTTCCCAGAGAATCGAGTCCGGCCCAAGGCGAAGTTATGTCATGAGCAACGCACCGATCTTCTTTCGGCCTTTGGAAATGGGGGATGTCGATCGCATCCATGCCTGGCACAATGATGTGTCGCTCTTCGAGTCGCTGATCGGCACCCATCGTCCCGTCGGCAGAGCCGGGATCGAGGAGTGGTTGCGAAAACGGCAGTTGTACTCCCACGACGAGATCAATCTTGCCTTGTGTGTCTCCTCCGACGGAAAACACATCGGCAATCTTTATCTGCGCGACATCAACTGGATCGCCAGGCACGGCGAATTGCATATCCTCATCGGCGATTCCACTCATCGTGGGTGCGGCTACGGCCAGCAGGCCGTGCGGCACTTCATCGACCACGCGTTCCAGCAACTCGGTCTGCGCCGGCTCCATCTCCAGGTCCTGGCAACCAACCTGGCCGCCATTCACGTCTACGAGAAATGTGGCTTCGTCATCGAAGGCAGATTGCGTCAACACGCTTTCAAGAACGGCGTCTTCGTCGATGTTCTTGTGATGGGGCTATGCCGTGACGGTCACGAATCAACCCTCGATGCTTCGCAATCACCTGGTTAAGGCTCAGACAGTTGGCCTCATGCGAGTAAATACCACTGAGCGCTCATGGCTTCGGATCTCCCACATAAAACCGCCATTCGAATGTACTCATCTCGCTCCGCGAGATGCATTCTTCATGCGCAGCGCGAGGAATTTCCTGGATCCTGAGCGCCCGACTTCATTTTTCGTACAGCAGCAAATCGTCGATCCACAACGTCGCGCCGGCCGGTACGACAAACGACACCGAGCGGACGCTCTCGATCTTCGCCGAGCGATCGAGGAAGACGCTCTTTTCATGCCAGCCGTCTTTCTTCAGATCGCGCAGGACGACTTCCGTGGACTGCTTGGGCCCAAAGATGCGCAGGTTGATTGCGTCGGCCCCTTCGAGCTTGTAGCGGAATTTGAAATGCAGCGAATCGCGGATGGGCCGATCGCCGCGCAGGTCGATGTTGATCCAGGCGTTCTTCTGGTTGTCCGGATCCGGGACCGATTTGGCGGCGTGCCAGAAATAGCCTTCCTTCGGTGCGATCGTGAAGTTGCCCGGCCATTCCTTGCCTTGCTTGCCCGTGTCGAACCAACCGGTGAAGAGAAACCGCTTCGGGAACGGCCGCGTCTCCTTGGCGTCGGCGGCATCATAGAGCACGATGTCGTCGACCAAAAGTTCAGCGCGCGGGTCGCAGTAGAACTGGATATCATCGATGCGCTCGTTCTCGGAGAGTGGCCCGCCGGTGCCGTCCGGCTTGCGGGCGTCGCGCATGTCGACGCAGCCTTCGAGCCATTTGCCTTGCTCAAGGCCTTTCAGCATCAGGCAGCGATGGTAGCCGTTGGTCAGGCTGTAGAGCTGCACGCGCAGGACGTCGGTCCCCTTTAGGTAGTACCGAAAACTGATGTGCGGCCGTTTGCCCATCGGCGGTCCAGGGACCGGATTGAAGACGACGGCGCGGTAGAGCGTCTTCGTCTCGCCCTGGCGGTCGTCGAAGTCCTGCGTCAACATGCCGCGGAGGGCGTAGGTGTTGTCGGGTGAAAGGCCGGCAGAGGACACGGAACTCTTTCGAATGGAAACCAGCTCCGACAGCGGCACCATCTTGCCAAGCTTGTTGCGAATAAACAAATCGCGCACGGATCCTTCGTCAAATTTGGAATTGACGGGGATCACCGTTCGACCGGTCTTGGCGAAATCCTTGTCGAGAGGCTCCAGAACCGAGACGGTCTCGGCAAATTTCTGAAGATCGATTCCCGCGGCCTTGCACTTCTCGCGGTTGGCTTCCATGATCGTTTGCAAGGCCACGGTTCGCCCTGCCAGCCACCAGCGTTTTTCGATGTCGGTCTCGAAATCCTCGCAGGCATGGACGCGATGGGGGAAGCCGCCGCGCGGGACCATCTTCGATTCGTTGACGATGCGTCCCGTGGGCAGCGCCTTCGGATACGCGGACGCGAGGCGATCGACGATCCAGTCGAGGAACGCGTCCTTCTGGATCGCCGTCGCGACCCGGGCGTTCGGCTTGCCGTCCTGGACGATGCGAGTGAAGCCCTTGTCGTCCACATCAAGCGCCAGGTTTTCCATCGTACAGAACTTTTCCGTAAACACGAGCGCGACCGCGACCGGATCGTACAGGACCGGATCCTGCTTCTCCTGCCAGAGTTCCGTCAGCGCCTGCACCGACAGGGTCAGCAGCGAGCCGGCATC
>DASRSQ010000801.1:0-5994 GCA_035656475.1 Gemmataceae bacterium
GTCGCCATCGAGGTTACCTGGGTATTGGTAATCGCGCTCATCATCATCGGCTTCTTCAGCGGCTTCTACATGGTGCCGCTCTATACGCTATTGCAGCACCGCGCGCCGAACCGCAGCCGTGGCGAACTGGTGGCCACCAGCAACTTCATCAACGTGACCGGGGCGATTGCTGCGTCCATCCTGTTTCTGTTGCTCGTGCAGGCAAGCCGGCTGGCAAACTTGACTCCCGAGATCAAGCCGCAGGAGCGCGAAGTTGGCGTCATCCAAGAGCCGGTCGAGATCAACAAACATGGCTGGATCAAGCGTGTTGTGATCAAGCTCGATAATGGCGATGAAGTCGTTTACCGCTCCAAGGGTGAGCTTCCTGATCCGCTGCGCGAGGCCGTCAGGGACATTGGAGTAGACATCGACGAGGAGCCTGCGAGCCGCGTGATCGAATTCGACGATCAATTTCTCGATGTGCTCAGCGGCAAGCCTCAAGTGGGGGAACGGGTCGCCGTCAGCAGCTACAAGCTGCGCGATCACCACGAGCATTTCCTGGTTCGCCGGGCCGACCGCGAGCCGCGGCGGATCTACGATACCGAGGCGCTGCCGAGCTACCTGTTCCTTGGTGCCGCGCTTATGACCGCTGGCGTCCTGTTCATGCTATGGCGCAAGCTGCCTGACTTCTTCGTCCGCGCCGTCTTCTGGGCCCGCTCGGTGGGCAAATATCAACTCAAGGCGGTCGGCATGCAAAACCTCCCCACTGAAGGGCCCGTCATCCTCGGCACCAATTGCAAGAACATGATCGATTGCCTGCAGCTCGTGTCAGTCACCGACCGCACCACCAAGGTTGTCCTCATTGAAGACGGGCAGTCGCTGCAAGATGGCTACTTGTTGCGCTCGATGGCGAAACGTCACAACCTCATCATTGTTCGACCCGGGGATGGCGAAGCGTCCTGGATCGCCGCGAAACAGGAGGCGCTGCAGACGCTGAACGAGGGGCACCTGCTCGCCATCAGTCTGGAGCATGCGGAATTGGCCGACGCGATTGCGAAGCTGGTCAATGAGCTTCGGCACGAGACCGGGGCGCCGCTGCTGCCGGTCTTTTGCGGATCGCTCGACGAGGGCGTCAGCGACGTGACGCCACGGATTCGCGTGGTCTTTGGCGAAGTTGTGACGCCCGGCGGCGGGCCCGCGCCGACGCCGTTGACCGCGGCATGCATGGTGGCGGATTGCCGGCGCGCCGTTGCGGCCCTGGGCGAATGGATCGGCACGCACGATGAGGTTGCCGGCGTTGACGCCCATTAGCGTTGTTTCGCCGTGGCTCGCACATAGAATTGCAGGGACCAGGACGAGAGGAAGCAGGTCATGAAACAGATGTTGATCGTCGGCGGCGTGGTGCTTGCCGCCGCCGTGTTGATCTTGATACTCATCTCCGGCGACGGCGGCGAGGATTTCAGCGACTTCACCAAGACCGAATCCGGTTTGCGCTACAAGGACCTGAAAGAAGGGTCCGGCATCGAGGCCAAGGAAGGCGACAAGGTCGTTGTCCATTACATCGGAACGCTCAAGAACGGCACGAAATTCGACAGCAGCCGCGATCGCAATAAGCCATTCGACTTCACGCTCGGCGAAGGTCAAGTCATCCGGGGCTGGGACGAAGGTGTCGCCGGCATGAAAGTCGGCGGCGTGCGCAAGCTCATCATCCCGCCGCACCTCGGCTACGGCTCGCGCGGCTCACCCCCGACCATCCCGCCCAACGCGGAACTCCACTTCGAAGTCCAACTGCTCAAGATCAACTAGCTCGCCATTCACTCTAACCAGGAAGGATGTCTCGTATGAAGATTGGCTTGATCGCGTTGCTCTTTCTCGCCATGCTGGCCATGACGGCTGCGGAATCCGAGGGAGGGGACAAGAAGAAGGAAGACGAAAAGGTCATCACCACCAAGTCGGGTCTCAAGTACGTGGACCAGAAAGTCGGCGACGGCAAGGAAGCGAAGGCGGGCACCACCGTCGTCGTGCACTACACCGGCACCCTTACCAACGGCAAGAAGTTCGACAGCAGCCGCGATCGCAACCGGCCGTTCGATTTCGAACTCGGCGCCGGCATGGTCATCAAGGGCTGGGACGAAGGCGTCGCCGGCATGAAAGTCGGCGGCAAACGCAAGCTCATCATCCCGCCCGATCTTGGCTACGGCGCCAAGGGGGCTGGCAACGTCATCCCGGGCAACGCGACCCTCATCTTCGAAGTCGAGTTGCTGCAGGTCAAATAACACCAGTCTTTCACCGATTGCGATCACGCCATCGTGATCGCATCGGACTCCTTTCGGCATGTCCGCCAACTCGTGATACAATTATCGCTGAGTTCTCTTCCATTCACGTCCATGCGAGCCCGCGTATGCGCAGACACGAACCCGCGAACGGCAATACCGGCGGTTCGGTGGACCTCATTCCTCCGCTCCAGCCTGGCGACAAGTTGTCGCGTGCCGAGTTCCTGCGTCGGTGGGAATTTCATCCGGAGATCAAGCGCGCGGAACTGATCGGAGGAATTGTCTACATGCCCTCGCCCTTGACACGATTACATGGTGTGACCGACAGCACAGCCGCTACTTGGCTGGGGACCTACCGTGCCCATACTCCCGGGACCGAATCGGGGAGCAACGCGACCACATTGATGGGGGACGAGGAAACGCTACAACCTGACGAGTATTTGCGAGTCCTTCCAGAATATGGCGGGCGTTCACGCAATGAGGGCAAATTCGTCGCCGGTGGTCCCGAATTGATCACGGAGATCAGTGTCAGCAGCGCCTCGATCGACCTGAATCAGAAGTTCGAGTTGTACGAGCGCATGGGCGTCCTCGAGTACGTCACGATTCTGATGTACGAGCAGGAAATCCGCTGGCACCGCCTCACCGCCAAGGGCTACAAGCAGATCGCGCCGGCAACCGGGGCCATCTGGAAATCGAAGGTGTTCCCCGGTCTCTGGCTCGACGGCAAGGCGATGCTCGCCAATGATGCGGCGAAGGTGCTCGCGACGCTTCGCAAGGGGCTGCGCTCGCCGGAACATGCCGCGTTTGTCAAGAGGCTGGCGCGGAAGAAGAAGTAAGCGTCGTCATGGTCCACTCGGCGGTTTAGCGCACCGCTCGTCTCGCAACCGCGCGATTTCTCTGCGGCGATTCCGCGGCTAAACCGCCGAGCGGACGATAACGACGCTTGCCTAGCGATAGATTTGTCGCCAACCTATTTCACGCCGCTCTTCTGCCTCGCCTTCAAAAACTCGTCGCCGGCATTCCAGGTCGGCAGCGTCTTGGCGTTCGCGGCTTCCCAGCCGATGTCGAAGGCGAAGCGCATCAGAAGCGGGTAGCCCGATAGGTCCCAGTCGTCGCTATAGCGGTCGTTCGGCGTGTGGTAGACCTTGGCGATGAACTTGTCCATCGCCTTGCGAGCGAAGTCGGCGGGTTTGCCCTGGATCTTCTCGCCGGGAGAGATGGAAAAGGCGGGAACGCCGCCGCGCGCCAGGGCGAAGTGATCGGAGCGATAGTAGAAGCCGAGGTGGGCCATCTTGTCCGGCTCGATTTCGAGCTTGTGCTTGGCGGCGGCCTGTTGCACCATCGGCCACGCCGTCGTGCGCTCGGCGCCGCTGACCACGACCGATTCGGGTACGCCGAGCGGCAGCACCGTGTCGAAGTTGAGGTTGAGGGCCGTTTTGCCGAGCGGAAACGTCGGATGCGACGCATAATAGGTCGCGCCGAGCAGGCCGCTTTCCTCGGCGGTGGTCGAGAAGAAAATGGCAGAGCGTTTCGGACGCGGGTTGTGGCTCGCCCAGAAACGGGCCATCTCGAGCAGGACCGCGGAACCGCTGGCATTGTCGAGCGCGCCGTAAAAAATGTCCTCGCCGGCCGGGCCGCCTTTGCCGACGCCGAGATGATCCCAGTGAGCCGAGAAGAGGACGGCTTCTGACTTGAGCTTGGGATCGTTCCCCTCGACGATGCCGATGACATTGCGCGAGACAATCTTTTGCACGGTGGTCGGGATGTGCCCCTTGATGCGCACGCGGAGCGGGATCGCTTTGAAGCCCTTGGTGTCCGCCTTCTTGAGCGCCTCCTCCACGGTCAATCCCGACGATGCGAGCAATTTGTCCCCCGCCTTCGCAGAGAGCCAGCCGGCAAACGCCAGCGCCGGGGTATCGGCATCACGGCGAATCTGGGCGCCTTTCAGCTTCTTGACGACCGAATACGGATAGCCCGCCGTCTCGTTGGTGTGGATGATGAGCACCGCCTTGGCGCCGCGCCTCGTCGCCTCCTCGTACTTGTACGTCCAGCGACCGTAGTACGTGAGCGCCTTGCCGCCGAAGAATTTGGGATCGTCCGAGGGCGGCTCGTTGGTGAAGACGACGACGACCTTCCCCTTCACATCGACGCCGTCGTAATCGTCCCAGCCGAACTCCGGCGCGGTGATGCCGTGCCCTAGGAAGATCGCCTCGGCGTCGAAGTCTTCCGATTTCTGCGAGTAAGACACGCCGGCAAACTCGTCTTCAATCTTGAACGAGGTCGCCTCGCCGTTCTTGACCATGGCCAGCGTTGCATCACGTCCGGTGTTGACGATCACCAGCGGCACGGGCTGGAAGTAGCCCTTCTCCCCCGCGGGCTTGAGCCCGGCTTTCTTGAACTCGCCGGCGATGTAGTCGATCGTCAACTCCTCGCCGCGGCTGCCGACGCCACGCCCCTGGAATTCGTCGCTGGCCAGGCGGGCAATGTCCTTGCGCATGCGCTCGATGGAAATCGTCGGCTGAGCCTGGGCGTGCGGACAAAGCCACGCGGCCAGACAGGCAAGCAACAAGAAACGCAAACGCCAGGTTGCCATCGCAATACTCCTTGGAAATCGGCTCATGGTGTGCTATCGTCTCGCACGACCCTCGACGCCGCGCTCCGGGCAACATTATAGATCGCCCCACCCGTTGACGACTGTGCAATCGAACTGGCGGTCAAATTCGTCTAACGAATGAGGGCACGAGCCGAGGAAGGGCAGCAGTATCCATGGTCGGATTTCGTTTTGTTTGCTACTGGTCGCATTTGGTGAGACGGAGAAACACATGAGCATTCGAGCGATTGCCGTGATTGCAATGCTATCGGTAGCCGGCCCAGCCCTGGCACAATCGCCAGCACCGAAAGCGGACGCCGCGCGAATCGCGAAGCTGATCGCGTCCCTCGATTCCGCGAAGTACGCCGAGCGTGAACGGGCCACCGCTGAACTGCTGACGCTGGAAGGGGCGGTGCTCGAGCCGTTGCACAAGGCGGTCGCGTCGGCGCCCACCGTCGAATTCGCCCGGCGAGCCCAGACCATTCTCGACGCGCTCGCCATCCATGAGCCCGGCGGCGACATCGTCAACGGCCTCAAGCTGCGCCTGACCGTTGAACATGCATCGATCAAACTCGGCAGCACCTTCAAGTTGACGACGCACCTTTGCAACATGACCGCCAAGCCGCTCAACGTTCGCGTCGGTTACACGACCTGCGGCAACTACTTCGAATGCGGCACCTCTCTGCGCCGGCTCGATCCCGCCTCGCCCAACGGCGAAGCCCAGCCGAAACTTAACATCGGCGGCTTCTGCGGCACCGGCGAGGGCCCCATCTTTGTCACCATCCCCGCCCGCTCGATGCTGCGGTTCGACACCGTCACCGCCGCCCAGAAGGCTGGAGGCCGTGCCATCTTCACGTTGGGCACCGCCAAGTATTTCAACCTTGAAGGGAGCGGCGCCGACCGCGTCCGCATGTTCCTGGCCGTAACGCCCGGCGAAAACACGCCGCGCCCGGCGCGACCAGGCTTGAAGGGAACCGGCATCCGCCCCGCCAACGAGGATGGGCCATACTGGAGCGGAACCATCCGGTCCAATGAAGTGCAGATCAAGGTTGCGGACTGAACGCTGTCTCTAAAGGCAATCGGAACAATAATCGTCACTGATCTGCACTAACGCTCTGTCACAGCTAAAAAGTCGGGAACCGGGAGGGCGAG
>DASRSQ010000802.1:0-17936 GCA_035656475.1 Gemmataceae bacterium
AGGGGAAGCAGGCGAACTGGGTCGATATCGGCATGACGGTCGACGGCCGCGACACGCCGGCCCACATCGCGGTGATGTCGCAAAACCCGATGCCGTGGCGCGTCGATGGCCAGCTTGGCGTTGGTCCTGCGCCGAGCCGATCGGGCGCGTGGAAGCTGCTAAAGGGGGAGACGGCGACGATGCGCTATCGCTTCTACGTGTACACGGGCGCCTTCAACCACAACCAGGTCGATGGTTACTGGCAAGCCCTCGACAGCATAAAATAGGATCTTCCATCAACAAGGAGCCGCCATGCGTCGCATCTGTGCATTGATTCTCGTCCTTTCAGCCGTGCCGTTGGCCCGCGCCGGTGACAAGGACATCGAGCTCACCATCCGGTCTCGCAAGGCGGACAAGAGCGGAGCGTTCAAGGCGGAAGAAGTCAAGCAAAAGTGGACGCCGGCGCAGTCGGCGATCATCGTCTGCGACATGTGGGACACGCATCACTGCTACAACGCGGTGGTGCGCGTCGAGGAGATGGCGCCGCGCATGAACGAGGTCCTCGAAAAAGCCCGCAGCATGGGCGTCCTCATCATCCACGCCCCGTCGAGCTGCATGGACGCGTACAAGGACCATCCTGGCCGCAAGAACGCCAAGGCCGCGCCGACCGCGAAGAACCTGCCCAAGGACATCGGCGTCTGGTGTCACATCATCCTGTCCGAAGAGAAAGGGAAGTATCCGATCGACCAGAAGGACGGCGGCTGCGACAGCGATCCGGCCGACGAGGCGAAGCACAAGCAGGCCCTGATCAAGATGGGCCGCAACCCGGGCGCGCCCTGGAAGTCGCAAATCGCTGTGCTGAAGATGCACGACAGCGACATCATCAGTGATTCCGGCGTCGAGATCTGGAACGTGCTCGAGAACCGCAAGATCAACAACGTGATCGTCCTCGGCGTCCACACCAACATGTGCGTCCTGGGCCGCCCGTTCGGCCTGCGGCAGATGGCGAAGAACGGCAAGAACGTCGTCTTGATGCGCGACATGACCGACACGATGTATAACCCAAAATCGTGGCCGTACGTCAATCATTACAAGGGAACGGCGCTGATCATCGAGCACATCGAGAAATTCGTCTGCCCAACCGTGACCTCCGACCAGATTATCGGCGGCAAGACGTTCAAGTTCAAGGCTGACCCGAATTAGCAACAAACAGGCAGGTTTTCCACCAATACGAGGTTGTGAATGGATCGCGCGAACGCTAGAATCGATACGTTGCGAACATGTCTATACCGCTGGAGAAATCCATGTCGCGTCTATCCATTCTCATTTTCGCCGCAGCAATCATTGGCATAAGTGTCGCCATGCCGCAGACTGTTGGGCAAGAGAAGTCTACGGGCAAAACAAGCGACGAGGTCAAGGACGCCTTGAAGCGAATCGCTGAGCTGGAGAAAAAGCTCGTCGAGCAGAATCGGGAGCTCAGGATCCTGCAAGCCGAGACGAGAGAGCGTGCCGCGATTGAAGATGACAAGGTACGCCGTGACCGCGCCGTTGAATTAGAGCGGCGAAATATCCTGATCAAAGAAATCCAGCCCTTGACTCCCCATCAGAAAACACAATCCACGCTGAAGACTCTTCAGCAACCCATCGAGACGAAGGGACTTCAGGAAAAGCTAAAGCTGGCCACCGCCGTTGATTACCTTGGCGACCAGACTGGATATAAAGTCCCATTTGTCCTAGACCGGGACGCGTTCGTTGCGGAATTGGGCACGGATGCGCCTGAACCCTTCGAGGAAGAAGTTTCTCTGGTGTTGCCGGGATCACCGCCAAAAATGCCGATGGAAGCCGTATTGCGTCAACTCCTGGCGCAGGTGGGAAAAGGTCACGCAACCTACGTGATTCGTTCGAACCACATCGAGATCACCACGCTGAAAGCCAGCTTGGCCGCTCATGCGATCCATCAGGTTCCCATCACAATGGCTTTCGATCAGCGGCCAGTAAAGCAAGTGCTGCAAGATCTGACAGATGAATCGGGCATTGACATTCATCTGGACCCGAATGTCGGCAAAATGGGCGATGCGCTGATTGCCGCCACGTTTCGCAATGCCACGCTGGACAATGCGCTGGTGACCGTCACGGAAATGGCCAATCTGAAATATGTCGTACTACAGCGAAATGTGTTTGTGACTACAGCAGAGAGGGCGAAGGTTCTACGACAGGAAGAGCAGGATCGCGCAAAGCATCGCGCGTCCATTGAAATCATAATCAAAGGAAAGCGGTTAGAGGCACGGCCCTAACACTGATGAATCACCGATTCCCCAAGCGTAGCAAGTCGTCTGATTGCTACGCCGCAAGCGCTAATCAACCCACCCCAAGGAGCACCTCATGTTTGCACGCCGATCGACTCTCGCCCTTCTCTTCCTCCTCGCCGCGGTCGCGCCGAGCATCGCGCAGGAACCGTACGGCAGCATCGCTGACCTCAAACTCGCGAAAGCCGAGGATGCCAAGGATATGCCGAGCGTCCCGGCCCCGTCCGGCGCGGTCGTGCTGTTCGGCGGCAAATCGCTCGATGGCTGGACCAAGCGCGATGGCAAGAACCCCGCGGGCTTCAAAATCCTCGACGGCGGCATCATGCAGGTCGCCGGCGGCGATATCATCACCAAGGAAAAATTCGCGGGCAAGTTTAAGCTTCACGTCGAATTCCGCGTCCCATACATGCCGAAAGCGTCCGGCCAGGGCCGAGGCAACAGCGGCGTCTATCTCCAGGGCCGCTACGAATGCCAGATCCTCGATAGCTATGGCCTGAAGTCAAAGGACAACGATTGCGGCGGCGTCTACAGCGTCTCGGCCCCGCTCACCAACGCGTGCAAGGCTCCCACCGTCTGGCAGACCTACGACATCGAATTCCAGGCCCCGACGTGCAAGGACGGCAAGGTGAGCGAGCCCGGCGTGGTCACCGTGCGCCATAACGGCGTCGTCATCCACGACAAGCTCCGCCTGGTCCGCAAGAAGGGAGACAAGGAAGAAATCGTCACCAACACCACCGCCGGCATGGGCGGCGACCCCTGCTCCCCCGGCCCGATCCTCCTGCAGGACCACGGCAATCCCGTCCAGTACCGCAATATCTGGCTCGTCAAGGAATAGTGCTGATCGCGTACGGTCGGTCGAGCAACGCGAGACCCATTGGCATCAAGTTAAGGAGACGTGTCGAAAGTCCGCTCCCTCTCCCTCCGGGAGGAAGAGGTTGGGGTGAGGGGGGACAGGACATCTAAATCAGCGTGCCGAATTGCGCACGCTGATTTAGCGAAGACAAAATCGATTTCGCGAGAGATCCTGCACCCCATCCCCTCTCCCCCACATATATTGCAAGATTCATCCTCACTTCGCTTGACATCTCGTGGCAAGAAGAAAGAAAATGCAAAAGCGGCGTCGAGCCGCCGCACTCCACAGCGATGTTGACCGCCATCCCACTTCTGTTTGCTTCGCTTTGCCTCGCGCAAGAACCCGCGGAGGTTCCGCTCAAGGTCGTGCCGATCGAGACGAGCGCAAAGGATCGGCTCCTGTCGGTGCGCGTCGACACCATGGGTCGCATATTCCTCGGCAGCTACGACACGCTTTATGTCTGTGAGCCGAAGGACGACGGCACGTATCATCCGCGCAAGCCGCTCTATCGCTTTCCCGAGCGCACCTGGATCAACGACATCGAAGTACGCGGCGACGATGTCTACGTGCTGACCGCGCATGCGCTCTACGTGTTCGTCGATGGCGTTCGCAAGCGCGATGGCTTGTTGCCACGCAAGCTATTGTGGGGCGTGCCTGGCGGCCGGCCGTTTGCTGGCATGCAGAAGATGGCATGGGGCCCCGAAGGCGATCTCTACTTCACGGTAGGCGATGTGGTGCCCGAGGGACGTCTCGGCTACTGGACATTCTTCAGTCAGCCCGCATGGACGAAGACGTACTATCGTGGCGCTGGCGGCGTGTTCCGCTGCAAGCCCGACGGCACCAACCTGCGCGTTGTCGCCGACGGACTCCATCACGCGAGCAATCTCACCTTCGATCGGCACTGGAATCTGTTCACGAGCGAGCGGCGCGGCAAGGGAACCGCCGAGATCTGGCACGTCACGCCGCACGCCCGGCTCGGCGCATCGGATCGGCTGCCGCCGATCTACGCGGAAGGAGAAAGTGAATTCCGCGCGGGACCGACTTATTACGACGATGGCCTCTTGCCCGCGTCCTTGCGCGATCGCCTGTTACTCGTGCGTGCCGGACGAACGATGGCTTTTGAAGTAGAACCGCACGGTGCCAGCTTCAAGGCCAAGGCCGGCGCGGCCAGCTGTGAGGCCAATCCGAACATCTGGGTTGTGGGTCGCGGCGGCCGGCTGTTCAGCGTCTACGAATCCGTCGACATGATCACGACGCCGGACGATGATGCAAAGGCGCCGTTCGAGCCTTACGAAGCGAGTGAAGCGACCGCCGACAAGCTCTGGCGCGAGCTGAACCACGCGTCCTGGCAGCGGCGTTATCGGGCGCACATTGAAATCGCGCGGCGCGGCGGCGACTTGCTGAAAGAAGCAAAGACGCGCCTGCGCGATGCGACGGCCAGCGATCCCGCGTATTCGCATCTCATCTGGCTCACGGCCAAGGGCAGGCAAGGGAGCCTGCACCTGATCGGCCTCATCGGCCACGCCGACGCCAAGGTGCGTGCCCAGGCGTTGCGTGCCCTTGGCGAGTTCCCCGAGCAACTGCACCGCGAGCCGATCTTCACGAACGCACTGTCGGACAAAGACGCCCACGTTCGCCTGTCGGCAATGCTGGCCCACTTCGCGCCGAAGGTCGTCGCCGACCGCGCCGCGATGCAAGCCATCGAGCGCGACCTTGCGTGCAGCGACGATCCGTATCTCCGCCAGGCGGCGACGCTGTTTCTCGCCCGCAGGCTGACGCGCAAACAGATCGAGGCATTCTGTGCAAGCAAGGATGCGTCGACGCGCCTCGCCGGCGTTTTCATCGCGGGCCATCGGCTCACCCTGCCGCCCGACGGTGTCATTGCCCAGCAGTTGCCATTGCGGATGCGCAGCGAGGATGGCGTAAGCGCGATCGAATTCCCCGACGGCAAGCGCGACCTGCGCGACAACGGCCGCATCGGCAGCTACACCATCGCCGAACACTGGAAAGCGGACATGCACGCGGAGGAATCGGAGCTGCTATTCAAGCTGCTGCGCAAGATGCTCGACGACGCCGACGCGCCCGTGCGAACGCAAGCAGCGCGGTTCCTGGCGCTGCTCGATGACCCCCGCTGTGCGGCAGACGTGGCGCACGTCCTGAAGAAGTAATCGTCAGGGCGTTGATAGGTCCAACAGCTTGAATCCCTTGCGGTCCTTCAACTCGGGCTCCGCGAGCTTTTTGGCATTGGGCACGCCATCTGGTGCAGTAATGCGGATCGCCGAATCCAGATTGACGCGGTACACTGCGCTTGGCCCGGTGACTTCTTTTACCTCGGCGACTTCGGTCAGCGGCGTTTTGCCCTTGATCTTCAACGCCTTGTAATCGGCGACGCTCTTCAACTGGCCCGCTGCGAGGAGTTTCTTTACCTCGGTCATTTCGATTCCACGTTCTGCACATTTGTTTCGGTCGATCAGGACGTACACTTGTTTCTCATCAGACGGAAAGATCTTCAGACCCTTTGCCTTCCCCTCTTTCTCAAGCCGTTTCGCGATTGCTGCGCCGCGATCACGCAATGCATCCCACCCATGGTAGCCGTGATCGATCAGGGCGATGGCCGTGCCGGCCCGCGCGGGTTCCATGCGAGCTTTGACGGTTACCTTGTTCAAACGCACGATTTCGGGCAGCAAGGGATCCGCCAGCGCGGCGCGATTCTCGACGAGCTTCACCGCCCGCTTGAGATCGGTCTTTGACGAAAAGTAGATGCGCGCGACGTAGCTGCCGTCGTTCGTCGATTCGCTCTCGATGCGTACGGCTCCCTCGACGCCGTTGATCTGCTGTTCGAGCGGCGCCGCAATCGTGTCGGCGACATCGCTTGCATTGGCTCCCGGATACGATGCGCTCACGATGATGACGGGCACCTTTGCCGGCGCGTCGGCGTTCTGCAACCCGCAGCCGGTAATGGCGATCAAACAGAGGTAGGTCAGCATGTCCATCTCCAAGGGGGGGAGGCATCTCATGAATTCTAATCAAAGGTGTTGCGTGTCATCAAGATCTCGCGTATGATGACGGGCAATTACCGCTAGGGCCTTGCGCCGTCAATCACGCTTGCCGATTCATCTTTTCGAGGGGAAACCGATGAACGCACACTACGCTTGCAATTCGCCGATGCACGCGCTCTCGCGCCGCCAATTGCTCGGAGGCGCGGCACTTGGGACCGCCGGGCTGCTCGGTTTCCAGCATCTCCTCGATCCGCTCAACGCCAGCGAGATTCGCCGGCAGGACAAGCGCGTGCTCGTCATCTTCCTCGCAGGCGGCGTGAGCCAGCTCGAAACGTGGGACCCGAAACCCGGCACGAACACCGGCGGGCCGTTCCAGTCGATTCCGACGACGGTGCCGGGCGTGCGCATCAGCGAGCTGTTGCCGTACACCGCGCATCAGATGCATCGCATGGCGATCGTGCGCTCGGTCAACACCGCCGAGGACGATCACGGCAAGGGCGCGTATATCATGCAGACCGGCCGTCGGCAGACGCCGGCCGAGCGGTTCCCGCACCTGGGCTCTGCCGTTGCCAAGCTGATCGGCAACGAGGACAGCCCGCTGCCCGGCTACATCCACGTCGCCCCGCGCGGCGAATCCGGCTTCAACCGCAACGACGCCGCCTTCCTCGGCCCGCGCTATGCCTCCGTCACGCTCGGCGACGGCGCGCCGCCCGCCAACCTGCTGCGTCCGCCGACATTGACCGAGCTTGCCGATCAGGAACGCAACGAGCTGCGCGAACGGCTCAACAACCGCTTCGCTCAGACTCGCCGCAGTGCCGACACCGAGGCCTACACGAATTCCTACGCGCAGGCGACGCAGGTGATGGCGCGTCGCAATCTCTTCGATTTGTCGCAAGAGCCGATGCATCTGCGTGAACGCTATGGCAACCATGAGTTCGGCCGGCACATGCTGCTCGCTCGCCGCTTGCTCGAGGCCGGCGTCACCTTCACCAAGGTGACCCATTCCAATTACGACACGCATCACGAGAACTTCGATTTCCACATCGAACAGCTCGGCGAGTTCGACAAGACATTTGCGACCCTGCTCGACGATCTCGAACAGCGCGGCTTGCTTGACAAGACACTGGTGATCGTGATGTCGGAGTTCGGCCGCACGCCGACGATCAATCGCAATTTCGGCCGCGACCACTGGTCGCGCGCTTGGTCGATCGCGATGGCCGGTTGCGGCGTCCGCGGCGGCGCGTGCATCGGCCGCACCAACGACAACGGCACGCAGGTGACCGACCGCCAGGTCCACGGCGGCCATTTGTTCCACACCTACTTCCGCGCCCTCGGCATCAACTCGACGCGCAACCACCACCACGACGGCCGCCCGATCCCCATCGCCGACCCCGCGGCGGCGGCGATCAACGAGGTGCTGGCGTGATTGCTCACTGAGGAAGTGAGGCATGGAACCTGCTTCGAACGACAACGTGTTCCGCGATTGGCGGCCCAAGGAATGGTTCGATTCTGGATTCCTCAACTGCGTTCCGGACAAAGAGCGAGTCGCATTTGTCCGAAAGGTGCGTCCACTGACCGATGTCCTGGCCAAGGTAGTGGAATCAACCTTGTTTGCAGGCATCGCTCATCCGCTTCACCCACGCAAAACCTCTGGATGGGTCAAGCGACTGTTCGAAGACAACAAAAGGCTTGGCATGGGGGCAACGAAATCAAGCGATGTGATCAAGGCCATTTCTGAGCAGATCAATTGGCCTGACTCCGATGTCATCCTGATGGCGTATTACCACCAGGGAGTCTATGCCCTCCAATGGAAAACTTTCATCGATTACTTCAAGAGGGATTTCCTCAATCTCGACAATCCGATCGTCTTTCATCCCAAACGACGAGAGGCCTTGTTGTTTTGGGAAGACGATCATCGACCTTGCTTGGGTAGTCGTCGTGATGGCACCATCATGGACGTTCCGTGGCCGCCACCAGAGATCCCCTGGAACAGCGCGAAGACAAGCACTGACGCAGGAGCCACTTGATGGGCATCTTCTCCTCCCAATCCCCGCGTTCGCCGCTGGACATCGCGCCTTCGCGCACGCGCATGACGCTGGAGCTGCGGCACAATAGTCCGCTGCTGTCCGGCCGATTCGATCCGTCGGGGCGGTTTGTCTTTGCCGGCGCTCAGGACAACAGCATCCAGCGTTGGGACCTCGCCAATCAGGCGAAGGTCGCATTCAACGGCCATCGTAGCTGGGTGCGCGGCATCGCGTTTCACGCGGCCACCGGCAAGATGCTCTCTACCGATTACCATGGCAAGCTGCTCGTCTGGGCCGCCGATGCCGCGACGCCGACGCCGGAGCGCGTCATCGATGCGCACGATGGCTGGGTGCGCGCGATTGCCTTCAGCCCGGATCAACGCCAGTTTGCGACCTGTGGCAACGACAATCTCGTCAAGCTCTGGAACGCCGCCGACTTCTCGCTCGTGCGCGAATTCGCGGGGCACACCACGCACGTCTACAACGTTGCGTTCCACCCAAGCGAACGCGCCATCGTTTCCGGCGATCTGCGTGGCAACATCAAGCAATGGGACCTGCAGACGGGCCGCGAAACGCGGCAGCTCGATGCGTCCGTCATCTTCCGCTACGATCCGACGTTTCGTGCCGACCATGGCGGCGTCCGCAGCATGGCGTTCAGCGCCGACGGCTCGCTGCTCGCCTGTGCCGGCATCACCAATGTCTCCAATGCCTTCGCTGGCGTCGGCAATCCGGCGGTGGTGCTCTTCAACTGGCAGAACGGCCAGCGCACGCAAGTGTTGCGCGTCCAGCCCGCATTTCAGGGCACCTGCTGGGGCGTCGTCGTCCATCCGGCCGGCTTCGTCATCGGCGCCGGCGCAGGCAATGGCGGCGGCCTCTGGTTCTGGCGTGCCAGCGAAGCCAACTCCATTCACAACGTCACCGTCCCGAACAATGCCCGCGACCTCGCGCTGCATCCCGATCAGCGCCGGCTGGCAGTGCCCTGTTTTGACGGGGTCGTGAGGATCTATGCTCTGTCGTAACCACGGTGCCTATCGTTTCATTGTGCGACAGGTAATATCCTGACTGCATGAGCAAAATCGCGATCCATTCGCCGCAAGAATTCGTGCCGATCGATCGTGGCCGGCTGCGCGAGATCGCCCGGACGATACTCGACGGCGAAGCCGTCAAGGACTACGAGATCAGCCTCGCCTTCGTCGACAATCCGACCATCCATCGGCTCAACAAGCAATATCTCGACCACGACGAGCCGACCGATGTCCTGTCTTTTCCCTATAGCGCCGCCAACGCGAAGAAGCTCGAAGGCGAACTCGTCATCGGCGTCCAGGTCGCGCTCGAACAGGCGACGGAGCGCGGCCACGACGTACAGGCAGAACTGGCGCTCTACGTCATCCACGGCCTCTTGCACCTGTGCGGTTACGACGACAAGGACGAGCGCGCCGAGGAGAAGATGCGCGAACGCGAACGCCATTATCTCGCGGTGCTCGGATTTCCGGCCATCTCGTAACACAGAGACGCGTCGCCATCGTTCGCTCGGCGGTTTAGCGCACCGCATCGCGGCAATCGCGACATCGCGCTGTGGCGATCTGCCGCGCTAAACCGCCAAGCGCTCGACACGAAGCCTGTCTATCAATTTCGGTATTATCCAATGGAACGTGCCACCGCGCTGGTGATCCGCGCAACCGACTTCAGCGAGACGAGCCGGGTCGTCACGCTGTGGACGAAGGAATCGGGCAAGGTGCGGGCTCTCGCGAAGGGCGGGCGGCGCCTCAAGTCGAACTTCGACGTCGCTCTTGACCTCCTCACTGTCTGCGGTATCGTCTTCATCCGCAAAAGCTCCGCCAGTCTCGATCTGTTGACCGAAGCGCGCGTCGAGGAACGCTTTGCCCAGCTTCGCACCGACCTGCACGCGCTCAATGCGGCGTACTACGTTGCGGAGATGCTTGGCGACTGGACGCAGGATCACGATCCGCATCCGATCCTGTTCGACGAGGCCGTCGGGACTTTGCGAAACCTGGGGCAGCCGGGCATCATCACGGGGACGTGCCTGGCCCATTTTGAGCTTGTGCTTTTGCGAGAACTAGGCTATGGGCCTGCCCTGGATTTTTGCGCCGACTGCGGCGAAGCGTTGATCGAGCAAGGTTTGGCGTTCAGTGCGGCGGGGGGCGGCGTCATCTGCGATCGCTGCCAGGTCCGCCAACGCGACAAGCGTCCGATCACCGCCGCGATTCGGCAGACGCTCGCTGCGTTGCAGGCGTCAGGGGGAGGGTGGCGCGAGGTTCAGGATCCGCAGCTCCGCAGCGAGGTGCGGCAGATCCTCAACCATTACGTCACCTATCGACTGGGACGTCGGCCGCGTCTGTTGCCTTACTTGGGGAGCTGAGTCGTGAATACTGCGACTGCAAACCAGCCACGGAGGGCTCGCTTCATGTCCACCCTCGCGCCCATGCTCATGTGCCTGGTGACCGGTTGTGCCAGCCTCCCCGGCGGCGGATTCACGCCTCCCTGGAAAAAAACCGACACACCCAAAGCCGAGGCGCCCAAGGACAAGATCACGCTCACCTCCGGCGGCATGAAACGCGAAGTCATCGACTCCAGCTCGCTCCAGGAACTTGAAGGGGCCAAGCGGCTGTTCGACAACAAGAAATACGCCGAGGCCGAGCCGATCTTCCATCGCCTGTCGTTCGTGGCGTCCGATGCCCATTGGTGGGAAATTGGCCCGCTCGCCCGGCCCGAGACGAAGACCGATGTCCCCGAAAGCGAAGGCTATCAGGGCAGACGCGTCGGTCCGAAGAATCGCGCTCGCGGCCTGAACCCGGTCACCGAAGAGGCGCTGTTCATGGAGGCAGAATGCCAGCGCTTGCAGAAAAACTACCGCACCGCCTTCGACACGTACACGAAGCTCCTGACGGAAGTGCCGCGCAGCCAGTTCACGCAGCGCACCTGCCAGGGGTTGTTCGAGATTGCCGACTACTGGCTGGAACCGACGCGCAAGCAGATGGACGATTATCAGAAGCAGGTCAAGGGGGAGCGCTGGTTCGTGATGCCGACCTCGTGGTTCAACTTCAGCAACGACTACCCGGCCATGGACACGGAAGGGCACGCGGTGCTCGTACTCAACACGATCCGCCTGCACGACATCAAGGGCCCGCTCGGCGAGAAGGCCTTGATGTACCTCGGCACGATCCACTTCTACCGCCAGGATTACAAGGAAGCGGATTTCTATTTCACGCAGCTCAGCAAGGAATACAAGGATGGCCCGTATGCCGCCAAGGCAGTGAAGCAGTCGGTCATCTGCAAGCAGCTGATGACCGGAGGCTCGGTATACGATTGCCGAGGCGTCGAGGAATCGAAGAAGCTGTTGATGCAGGCGCAGGCGGCGTATCCGGAACTGGCGCGGGATGAGGAGTGGGTGCGGATCCAGCTCACGAGCATCAACATTCAGCAGGCGGATCGTGACCTCAAGATTGCAGAATTCTATCGCCGGACGGGGCATCCGGGATCGGCGTACTTCTACTACGAGCTGGTGTGTCGGCGCTATCCAAACACGACGTTTGCGGAGAAGGCGGCGAAGGGCAAATCAGAATTGAAGGCGAAGGTGGAACGAGATCAGCCCGCACCGACGCCGGAGCCGACGAATCGACCGGAGCTCAATCGGCCCGACATGTTCGTGCCGCCTCCGCCGCAAGCCTTGCCGGGATTTGGGATGAGGTAAGCCCGCTTGGGACGCCCTCACCCTAACCCCTCTCCCAGAAGGAGAGGGGAGGTCGTCGGAAACCAACGCATGACACGATTTCATCGAGCCTGGTGCCTGGTGTTTCTCGCGGTCCTCGGCGCCTTGCCGGGCTGCGAGAGCGGCGGGCATTTCACGTTCCTGGGTTACACGACCCGGCCGCCGTTTGATCCGACCATTCGCTCCGTGTACGTGCCCATCCCCGGGAATGCGAGCTGGATGCGGAACCTGGAATTCGACCTGATGGAAGCGATGGTGGCGGAGTTGAACACGCGTGCCGGCGCACCGCGAATCGTCTCCGATCCGGCCCGCGCCGACACCGAACTGGTCATGCTTATCAAAAATACCACGAAGAACGTGGTCATCTTCAACCAACTCGGCGAGACGCGCAACGCCGAGCTTGGCATCCAGATCGAGGTGGTTTGGCGTGACCTGCGTCCCGGCCACGTCGGCGACATCCTCTCGAACAAGAGGCGGTTCGATCCAAGCGAGAAGCCATTGCCTGGGGATCTCGCACCGACGCCGCCGCCGCCGATTCCGTATCTCGTGACGCCGACCGCGACCTACATTCCCGAGCTCGGCGGTTCCAATACCACCGCCAACGTCATCGCCTCCCGCCGGGCGGCCAAGCAAATCGTCAATATGATGGAAGTGTGGCAAAGGTAGCCGGCAGCAAATGCAAACGCCTCCTACGTGCTTCTGCTGACTGCTCTTGTTATCTGGCAGCGATGCAATTCCCTATTCTGGCTACCTGCTGCCTGCTTTGGACCTCATCGTGAACTGGCGTCTGCGCAATCGTGAACTGCACTTCGACTCGCGCTGTCTCGTCATGGGCATCGTGAACGTGACGCCCGACAGCTTCTCGGACGGCGGCCGATTTCTCCAGCACGACACCGCCATCGCCCAAGGCCTGGAACTGGTGCGGCGCGGGACCGACCTGCTCGACATCGGCGGCGAATCGACGCGGCCGGGCAGCCAGCCAATTTCGCTCGAGGAGGAGTTGCAACGCGTCGTTCCCGTCATCGCTGGCCTGGCGCAGCAGTGCGATGTGCCCCTGTCGATCGACACGTCCAAGGCGGAAGTTGCGCGGGCCTGCCTCGAGGCCGGGGCTCACATCGTCAATGATGTCACCGGACTCACCGGCGATCCAGACATGCCGCAGGTCGTGCGTGACCTCGGCGCCGGCGCGATCGTCATGCACATGCAAGGCACGCCGGCGACCATGCAGCTCGCGCCGACCTATGACGACGTGGTCGCCGACATCGCGAGCTATTTTGCCGAGCGCCTGCGTACGCTGGCCACCTTCGGCATTGCGCCGGAATGCATCGCGCTCGATCCGGGCATCGGCTTCGGCAAAACGCGCGACCACAATATCACGCTGCTCGCCCGCCTCGATCATTTTCGTGCCCTGGGCCGACCGCTGTGCCTGGGCGTGTCGCGCAAGGGATTCCTGGGCCGCTTGCTGGATCGTCCGGTCAACGAGCGCGTCGCGGCATCGCTGTCCGCCGCCGCGTTCGCGCTCAGCCAGGACGCCGCGCAGATCCTGCGCGTCCACGATGTGGCCGAGACGCGCGATCTCGCCATCGTGTGGCAGACGCTGCGCTCGGCACGGCAGGATGCTTGCCAGGCTAAATAGCGATTGCCGTTTGCTCGAAGGCGCGGAATCTCCTTCCATTCGAGGCCCCCTCTGTTAGAATGCGGCGTCCGCCATCAACTCTGGGAACTCCCATGAAGAAGCGGTTTTTTATCTGGTGGGACGAATTCGACCGGCAGGACATGCCCAGCCAGTGCATGCGCTGCGGCAAGAAGAAGGCGATCTGGACGAAGTACAAATTCGAACGCTCCGTCTACAAGGGGGGCAGGAACTATCGCCGAATCCGCAAAGTCGAGATACCGCTCTGCTCCGACCACGGCGGCGGCGGCAGCTTCGCGCTCGTTTTCATCAGCGCCTCCGATTTCGACGACGAGATCGGCGTCTGGACGCTCAACGTTTGCGAGGAATTCCAGGACGCACTGGAGAAGCACCGCAAGGCCGAAGTAAAGGAGTGGAAGGAGGAAAACGAGGACGCTGACCCGGACGATTTCGACGATTCCAAGCTGCCCCCGGGCCTACGCACCGAACCACCGATGCCCGAACGTCCCAAGCCGGGCATGGGCATGTACCTCTTTCTCGGAGGCATTGCCACGGCAGGTCTGCTCATCGGCCTGACGGTCTGCTGCGTCTTTTTCGGCATCTTCGGTACCGCCATTGGTTTGAACGTGGGCCTGAAGAAGAAATAGGATTGTGGGGACGCGCATGGCCCAAAGTCGCAAGTCTCCGAAGTTGATTTGCCCCTGTTGCAAGAAACCTCGCAACATTGATACGACGCCGCTGCTTGAGCAAGAAGCGGAGCTGCGCCGGCAAAACGCCGATCCCTGGCGTCGGGCGGAAGGGTGGGCGATCGAGGCCGCGGGCGCGGGACGCCTTCAATGGGCGTGCAATCAATGCATAAAGAAGGGGCTGGCCATCATGGGGGCCCCTGCCCTGCAAACCTTCTGTGATCATGGACCGTACTTCGCATACTTCGATGTGGAGTTGCATTGCGAAGACTGCGGAAAGCAATTCGTGTTCTCGGCCCAGGAGCAGATGTTCTGGTATGAGCAACTGAAGTTCTGGGTGCAATCGCGTCCCAAACAATGTGCCGCTTGTCGGCGCGCTCGCCGGCAAAATGCAACCGAGTAAGCCTTCGCTCTCATTCCCCGCCGAACAGTGCCATCAGCGTGATCATGACGAGCGCGACCATCAGGCAGCCGTACGCCGTCGGCGTGCTGACGCTGCCGCGTGCTTCGCCGAGACCGAAGTGAACGCCGAGGCGATGCCAGAGCGCGAGGCCCGTGGGAACGCAGATGGCGCCGAAGAGCCAAAGCTGCCACATCGACGCGCCGTGGCGCAGCAGTTCGCCGGCGTCGCCGATGCTCTCGAATGAGCCGGCGCCGATATAGGCGCCGTTCGCGATCAGGCAGAAGCCGGCAAAGAAGCGGAACAGATACCAGATCGGCACGCGCGCCATCAGCCATGCGAAGAGCGGCGCCGCGACGCCGACGAGCGGGCCTGCCGCGACGACGACGAGCGGATGCGGATTGTCACCGATGTCTGTGCGTGAAATGGTCAGCGGGTGCAGGACCACGCGGACGACCGTCGCCCCGGTCAGCCAGGCGGCAAGAACGTGGCCGGCCTCGTGCACCGCCATCATGCCGAGCCACGAGATCGTCAATGTCGACGCGAGGAGCACCGCTTGATGGATGCGTCGCATGGTCACTTTTGGAAGCGTGTGCCGTGCAGTTTGACGTCGGTCCAGTGGCCGGTGTCATCGAACGAGCCGATGCCGACCTGGCCCCAGGCGAAGGTCTTGTCGGTGGCGGTCATGATCGGCGTCTTCATGTCGCTCCAGTAGATTTCGATTTTGCCGGACGCTGTGTCGCGCACGACTTTGACGTCGTGCCATTGGTCGTCCCACGGCGTGCCCTTGCTGGTCTTGGTCGAGATCTTGACCCGGTCGGCGCCGTTGACGATGAAGATTTGGTTGGCGCGATCGTCGGACTTCTTGGCCATGTGGACGTAGTAGTAATGGGCCGGATCCTGATAGCCGAAGAACAGGCACATATCGCGATGATCGTTGTCCTTGCCGGTGGAGAGGGCCTTCGCTTCGAGCACGAAATCGGTGACGCGCAGATCCTTGATGAGCGCGAAGTTGAACGGACTGCGATGTAGCGTCTTGTACTTGCTCTGCTGGAACTGGTCGTAGTAGGCGCCCTTGTCGGTCTTCACGACCTTCCATGCCTTCGCGTCGGTCGGCTGCCAGCGCTCGGCGCCCTTGGCAAAATCGTCCTCGAAGAGGAGCGGGAACTTCTTGTCGCCGGCGTGTACGGACGACGCCACGATCATGAGCGCGAGCAGAGGGAGCAATCGCATAACAACTCCAGTTGCGGATGGGATCCCCCCGGGAATCGCTGCGCTCGTCCCGGGGCCTGGCGATGATGTATGGAATGCGTCAGAACTTCCCACCTAGCGCGTCGAAGTAGACGCCGGCGAGCCGGAAGATCGCCCAAATGATGAACGCGGCAACCGCGCACCACACGGCGCCGCCGGCGACCCGCGTCAGCATCGTCATCTTGCGCGACGTCTCCTCTTGATACTGCCCCGCCAGATGTCGCATCATCTCCGGCACGCTGCCGCTCGCCTCGGAGCTGAGGATCATCTCGAGGAAGTCGCTGGTGAACAGGCCGCTGCGTTCGAGCGCCTCGTGCAGCGAATCGCCATTCTTGAGCGATAGCGCAATGCCGTCGGCGTGCTGGGCGAACTGGGCATTGCCGGTCGCCTCGAGGCTCAAGCGCAGTGCCTTCGTGATCGACAGACCGGAATCGAGCGTCAGCTGCAAGGCGAGCGTGAATCGACTCATGGCGAGCGCGTACAGGCAACCGCCGAGTGCCGGCGTTCCGAGCAGCACGCGATCCATCCATGCCGCCTGTCGGCCCGCCTGCGCGATGACGAAGAAGAGCGATGCCAGCAAGATGAGCGTGCCGAGAACAACGCCGAGGAATGCGCCGGCGCCGGCGGCGCCGGACAGGCCGAAGATCGTGAGCAACGGCTTCGTGCCCGGCGCGGCGAGCATGCCGACGAGGTAGATGACGCCGGCGATGATCGCGACGGCAAAGAAGAATTGGGCGATCGGCAGGAATGTCTGACTGCGGAATTGCCGACGCAGTGTCAGCTCAAGCTGATAGTAGCGTTCCAGCTCGCCGAAGATCTCGGCGATGTGGCCGGTTGCCTCGGCCAGCTTGACCATCGACAGGAAGAGGGGCGGAAACGCGTCCTTCTCGGCATCCAGTGCCCTGCCAAGACTGGAGCCTTGCTCGATCGCCTCGCTGAGTCGGCCCGCGATGCGTCGGAAAGAAGGACGCCCGCGCTGGCTTTGCTGCTTCATCACCTGCAAGACGCCGAGCCCCGCGCCGAGCTGATGCCTCAGCACCCGGCACACGTCGACGAGGTCAGCCAGCGGGATTCGCCGCGAGAACATGGGAGTCGTCCAGGGATTCGTAGGCCAGCCTTTCCAGCCTGACGGAACCTGCAACCGACAGGAATGTCAGGCTGGAAAGCCTGACCTACGAACAGGTCGCCCGTCTACAATATAGGCATGGATGCGAATGTCACCCAATACGATCCACGCTACCTGGCCGGCATCGTGCTGTTCAATCGCGGCGACTTCTTCGAAGCCCACGAGGTCTGGGAGTCGCTGTGGATGGAGACGTTCACGCCCGAGAAGCAGTTCTATCAAGGTTTGATCCAGGCCGCCGTGGCTCTGTGTCATTTCTGCAACGGCAACGTGCGCGGCGCGTTGAAGTTGTACAAATCGAGCCGCGACTATATGCTGCGATACGGCACTCCGTTCATCGGCCTCGATCAAACCGCGTTCTGGAACCAGATGGACGCGTGCTTCGGCGAGTTGTTGGCACAGGCCGAGCCGACGCGTGCGGTCGAGATCAAAGAGGAGCTGATGCCGACATTGACACTATCTCCTGAACCGGACGCGTGGCCCGATCCGGAGCCGTTTTTGCACGAGGAGACGTAGGACGCGTAACGCGGCCGCTTACGCGGCACGGCTCGCCAGAGTACTTATCTCGCTCCGCGAGATGACTGCCACACAGGAAGCAGCATGAGCGATCTTTTCCCACTCGCGGGTTTCGATGGCAAGGTGCGGTTGTTTCCGCTGCCGAACCTTGTCTTTTTCCCGCAGGTGATGCAGCCGTTGCACATCTTCGAGCCGCGCTATCGGCAGATGACGGCCGACGCGTTGGAGGGGGATCGCTTCATCGCGTTGGTGTTGCCGCGCCCGGGCTGGGAGAAAGAATACGCGGGCAAGCCGGAGATCCATTCGGTCGCCTGCCTGGGCCGCATCCTCGCCGAGCACAAGCTCGACGACGGCCGCTTTAACATTCTCCTTCGCGGCATCGCCCGCATCCGCATTCTCGAGGAAGCAACGACCGACAAGCTCTACCGCGTGGCCC
>DASRSQ010000803.1:0-2943 GCA_035656475.1 Gemmataceae bacterium
GAACTGTCGGCGTGGTATCTCGTCAGCCAGCAGGGAACACCGGAGGAGCTGGAGCGTAATCTGGTGCTGCATGTCGACGCGCCTGGCGCCGCCGAGCATCTGTCGGCCGATCTGACGCTGCAGTATCTGCCAGTGATCCACTTGCGCGCGCAAGCGCTGTTCGCTGAGGACCGCCTGCCGGCGCTCTTGAGCGAGTTGTTGCGGCGCTGGCCGCTCAGCGGCGTGCTCGCCGATGTGCCGGACGCGCCGATCGGCGACCTGGATTTTGCCGGGCATCATGGTTTGCTGATGCTGTATGCGGAGCGGCAGGCGGAACATTTCAAGCCGCGCTGGCTGCCGCGCGGACCTGGCGCTGCGTACATGGAACTCGTGTGGAGCGAGCTGGGCCGTGATCCAGCATTGCTGGCGGAGATGACATCGTGAATGACATGCATCCAGCTTCCGACGCGGTTGTCGGGAACTTGCGCCGCAGCGTGATCGATCCGCTCAAGCAGCGCTTCGTCGGCCGCGACGAGGTCGTCGATCTCATCGCGCTCGCCATCGTCGCGCGCGAACACCTGTTCCTCTACGGCCCGCCGGGCACCGCCAAGTCGGCGCTCATCCGCCAGTTCGCCCAGGGCATCGATGGCCGCTACTTCGAATATCTGCTGACGCGTTTTTCGGAGCCCAACGAAATCTTCGGCCCGATCGACATCGCCCGCCTGCGCGAAGGCACGGTCGCCACGGTCACGACCGGCATGTTGCCCGAGGCGGAGGTCGTCTTCCTCGATGAGCTGTTCAACGCCAACAGCGCGATCCTCAACAATCTGCTGACGGTGCTCAACGAGCGCGTCTATCGCCGCGGCGCGGAGATGCATCGCTTGCCGTTGGTATCGCTGTTCTCGGCGTCGAATCATTTGCCGGAGGATGACGCGTTGCGGGCGTTGTTCGATCGGTTCCTCCTGCGTTGCCAGGTCAAGAACCTGAAACGCGAGGCGATGCCGAGCTTGCTGCGCGCGGGCTGGGGTTTGGAAACAGCGACGCCGTTGTCGGGCAATGTGCGTGCCGCGGAGCTGACGGAGTTGTCGCGCTTGATACCGCAGGTGGAGCTGGCGCCGATCATGGATGCGTATGTCGATGTCGTGTTCAAGATCCGCGACATGGGCATCGCCTATTCGGACCGTCGGGCCGTCAAGGTGCTCAAGCTGATCGCGGCGTCGGCGCTGCTGTGCGATCGGCGCGAGCCGAACGCGTCGGACCTGTGGGTGCTGCGCTATGTCTGGGACCGCGAGGAGCAGATCGAGCCGCTGGCCGCGCTCGTCGACGGCATCCTCGAACAACACGCCGACGCGCCGGCCCGGCATCCGCTCGCGGTTGTGACGCACCAGGTGGACGGCGACGACTTGGCGCGGCAGTTGACCGACGTCGAAAAGCAGCTCGGGGACAAGAAGCTGAGTCTGACGGCGGTCGCGCGTTTGAAGGAGCGCATCGCCGATCTCGCGGACCAGGCCGCGTGGCTGCCCGATTCGCAGGGTCGCACGCATCTGCTCGATCGCACGCGCCGCTGCATGGAGCAGTTGGGGTAGCCGGCAGCCTTGAATAGCCGGCAGCAGGTAGCAGATAGCCAGAGCTGTGTTTGTCTACCTGCTGCCTGTAACGGCGACCGGCTCTTGAGAAATGCTCACGCCATACGCCGACGTCTGTTGTGCGAGTTTGACGCCGGAATGCCTGCCGGCTCTCGCGGAGCTGCGCGCCGTGCCCGGCGTGACGGTGTTGTGCCTGCCAGAGCGATTGTGGGTGCGCTGGCAGGCGGGAGCTGAGCGTGTGCTGCAGTGTGTCCAGGCATTGCCAGACGCGATCCTGTATTCGTATCGCGATCCGCACTGGTATCGGCTCGGCGCGCATCTGCCGACGTTTGACATGCCCGACGCACGAGCGTACACGCCGTTGCACCAGGTTGTGTTTCCGGCGCCGGTGCAACCGATCGGGCCGGGCGCCAGCGACTGGGCCAAGGCGAACCTGTCGTTGCATCCCGACACGCTGGCTCGCGCGACGACGGCGATGATCTGCCAGCTCTCGCAGTTGTCAGCGTGGGCGGACACGGTACCGTCGTGCCGTTTGCACGATTTGCGCGGGGCTCGCAACGGCGCGAACATCCTGGTCATCGGCGAGCGATTGCCGCTGGTGCCGGACGCACAGCGCTTGTGGGGCACGTCGATCCTGCTGCCATTGCGTTTTCGGCTGGAGCCCGACCTGCCGGAGGCACTCGTGCGTGGCTGCCTGAATCTGGGGGAGGACGAGATCCTGCTGGTGCTGTCGGCCGGTATGGAGGTAGTGCGGCGCGCGGATCTCACGCCGTTGAATCGCGCCAGGCTACACGCTGGCGAGCCGTAGCGCGTAAGCGTCCGGGTTCCATCGGCGACATAACCCGCCGCTCACGCGGCACGGCTCGCCGTGAATCGAAGCAAGTTCTGGAGGCGTGGTGAGCACTCCCATTCTCGACTATCTGGTCTGGCCGAACATCCAGTCGGGCAGAGTCACATGGGCTGCCGGCGAAAACACGCTGGCCAATCCGGATGGAACCGTGTTCGCTTTCGCCGAGCAGGTCGCGGACTTTCTCGAAGGCTTTGCGGCCGTGCGACGCATCGTCCATTTCGCGCTAATCCTTCGGCTACTGCAGGTGCTGCGCTCACCCGGCGAGGGGGAAGCCGGCTTGCGGCGGCTGCACACGCTCTTCACGCAGGCGAACGGCTCGCTGCGCAACGCCGGCGCGTTTTGCGGCCAGCTCTGCTCGATGGCGCCGGCGGCACGCGAGGCGAATGAAGTGGCGGAAATCTGCCAGCGTCTGCGCGCACGCGATTCGCTATCGGCATTTCTCGGCATCCACACCGGCACGTTCCTGCAAATGGTCGCTGTCGGCTACCGCCCGCCGGAGATGCCGCCGTACGCCGAGATGGAACGGTT
>DASRSQ010000804.1:0-6945 GCA_035656475.1 Gemmataceae bacterium
CAGCTATGAAGTCACGGCCGACGATGTGATTGCTGCAAACCTGCTGCACTTGAAGTACTCGCCCGCGGCACGCTGGCATCGCTGGTTGGTGCGCGGAATAGGACCAGCCGTCGCGGCGAGTGGTTTGATATGGGCAATCGCGCAGGATCGAGGTCACCCCGAGCGAACGATTCCGCATATTTGGATCGCAGTGCCGCTCGCCGTCGTCGTTGGGTTCCTGGCCTATTTCGCGTGTGCCCGGGGCATGCGACGCGGCGTTGTCAACCGGGTTCGCAAGACGCTGGCTCAAGGAGACCTCCAGGGAATGACCGTCGGCACCTGCACCATGGAGATCGCGGGGGGCCGCCTGATTACGAGGAGCCGGCTAAGCGAGACCACAATCGATTTGCAGGCGATAAAACGAATAGATGAATTTGAAGGTTACGCGCTGGTCTATATCGCGTCCAATCAGGTCCTTATTATCCCGACCAGGAATCTCCTGCCGATGAACGACTATCGCGATTTCGTGGCAGCACTCCGGCACGCCTGGGAATCGGGCAGCGTCGACGGCATCGCTTCGGAACACATTGCCGAGAGAGAGTAAAGGAAATTGCCGCGGACGGCGTGCTACGCCGCAAGCGGCAATGGCGGTGAATCCAGTCGCAGTGCTTACTTCTTCGGTGCGGGCCGCAATGTCGGGGGCGTGCCACCGAAGGGATTGGCGAAGGGATTGCCGATCGGCGTCGCGGAGTTGATCTCCACTCCTTTGCCGAAGCTGTTGGGGACATAACGGCCCGGACGCAGTGTGTAGGAGAAGGCACCGAGCATGGCCCCTTCCTTCGCGTCGCTGTGGCACTTCAGGCACGCCTTGGCCGCGTGAATCGGGCCAAGTACCCGGATCGTGCCTTCCTTCTGACGCATGTAGATTTGCTTGCCGTTCATCAGCTCCTCGATTCCTTCCGATTCGAAGACGTCCAGCTCGCGAGTCGGTCGATTCTTCAGGTCCTTCATGTCGGGCAGCTTTTCCGACACATAGACCAGCGGCGATTCATGCACTACAAGGCCGACCAGATCAAGCGACTTGATCTCCCACAGATTTTGCTTCTTCATTTCCTTGGAGTTGGCTTCGTTCACCATCGCCTGCCAGCGCTCGTCATCCGTTTTGTAATCGCTGCCGAAATTCTTCAGGCTGAGCCGATGAATCAGGCTCAAATCCTTGGCGCCCGCGATGGGCGGTTGCTCCTTGGCCAGCTCTTCGGAGGTCCACTGCGGCATCTTCCACTCGCGCGGCATGACGGAGAGGGTGGGCAGCATGCGGCTCATGCCCATGCCAGGCTGATTGATGAACCGATTGTAGGCGTCGGCGTGCATCAACTGGACCATCTTCACCAGCAAGGCGGACTGCGGCTCGTGCTGCTTGCCCTTGAGCAATTCCTTGCCGGCCTCGGCTGGCTTGACCGGGTCTGCGGTCGCAGTCGCGTCCGCCACCGGCGCGACTGGCGCAGCGATATCCGGACTGGCTACCTGGGCAGAGACGGAAGCAATCGGCAGCGCCTTGGGCTGGACCGGCGTGTCCGCCAACGTGTTTTCGGTCGGGACAATGCGGAAGTTGGTCCACAGCGTCCAGCCGGCGTAGGCGATGGACGCGCACAGAGTCACTCCAAGGATGCAGGCAACCAAAGCCTTCAAGAATCGAGACATGTTTTGATCTCCCCTGGTCAAGTCAACGCCAATGCTACGACGACAGCCAGCGAGCGAAAGTCGGACATCGCAGGGATTCGCTTTTGGAACAATGCCGCATGGCGGGCCCTACTTTTTATGAGTGAAAACAGACTAATAAATCATTAGTCATTTCTTATTTTTATGTTGATTTCTCGAGTTTTCGGCCGTAAAGTCTTCCTATTCTTTCCTTGAGTGAGCCCCCATCGCCCTAATAAATGAAGACTCGCTAAGCATTCCGCTTCGAGGCAATGATTCTTTCCTTTCCTTTCTTTTCTGGAGGTACTCATGAGCAGGGCATTATGGCGGCAAAAGCGGCGTGGGTTCACCCTCATCGAACTGCTGGTGGTGATTGCCATCATCGCCATCCTGATTGCACTACTGGTGCCAGCGGTGCAGAAGGTACGAGCGGCGGCTGCACGCACGCAATGCACCAACAATCTCAAACAGATTGGCCTGGCGTTGCATAGCTACCACGATGCAAACAAAGTCTTGCCCGTGGGACAGTTCAACGATGACAATCGTAATTGGGGCTGGGGCGCGGCTATTCTGCCGTACATCGATCAGGGGCCGCTCTACACCGCCCTGACCGCCACCATGAGCGCCGGCAACCCGGGGTCGAACACCGGGTTCTTGATTTTCGTTCAGGGCAGCGGCCAAAACATTTATCCCGGTAACTGGGGCGTCGGCACCGGATCCAACAGTGACACTTACAACAATTCGGGCATCGTCAACACCTCCGCAGGCAGAGGCGCCGCCACCGCCGCTCTTGCTGTCTACCAGTGCCCAGCGGATCTCTGGCCCGCCAAGACATCCAGTGGTTACGGCAAGACGAATTACCTGGCCAACATGGGCAGCGATACCAGCGGCGGCAACTGGGCCAGCTGGACCAATCCCAACGGCGGCACCATGAACGGGCCCCTCGTCCAGTCCAACGACAACACCCACGTCTGGGCCTTCACGCTCCTGCAGATCACCGATGGCACCAGCAATACCGCCGCCGTCGGCGAGGTCACCTGGAATGCCAGCGGTTCCGGCTACTACACGCAGCAGTCCCAGAACTCGTTCCCGATCTGGGCCGGCGGCAACCCCAACCAGCAGGGCCAAGGACATCAGCACAACTACTTCCGCATCATGGACGTCGCCTATCCGCTCAATCTGAAGACGACCGCCAACGCAGATCGCTGCTTCGGCAGCAATCATGACGGGGGCGCCAACTTCGTTTTCTGCGACGCCACCGTCCATTTCATCAGCAACAGCGTCAGCGCCGCCAACTATCGGGCAATGGGTACCCGCATTGTCGGCGACCAGGTCGACATGAGCGGCTTCTAGCTTTTGACAATTCCGCCCGCATTGCCGCCTCGTCGGCAATGCGCGGCGAGTCTGCTTTCGGAGAAAACCATGCAAATGAAACGGTGCGAACGCGCCTGCCCCGTCTCCCCATATCGCATCCCTGCGTTGCTGGCGGCTTTGTTGCCGATACTTCTGGTGGGATGTGGCGAAAATCTGGCGCCGGTTTCGGGAAAAGTCACCTATCAAGGCGAACCGGTGAAAGGGGGCACCCTCATCTTCAGTCCCGTTGCGGACGGGAGCAATCGACCGGGAGCGCCTGCCAGCGCCACGATTCAATCCGATGGCACGTATCAACTCGACGGCGGCGGCGCCGTGGTCGGCAAGTGCAAGGTCACCTACACCGCGCCGCCGGGCAAGGAAAGCGATGATCCCACCAGGGACGGGGAGCCATCTCCCTATGCGAACCTTGTTCCCCAGGCCAAGGACGTCGAAATCAAGTCGGGCCGCAACGTCATTGATCTGGTGCTGGAACCAGGTCCGCCTCCTGCAAAGATCTTTTGACAGAGCAACATACCAACCCGAAGCGCCAGCGAGCGATCCCTCGCTGGCGCTTCGTCCCCACGACATTCAAAAAAGCAACAGCGGCGTCGAGCTCCCGCACTTCCGAGTGCTTGCACTTCGCGCCCCTGCGCTTATGCTGTCATCATGAATGACAACCCACCGGAACCTCGCATTTCCAACTTTGGCAAATGGATGGCGCTGACCGCGGCGCTTCTCGGCTGGCTCTTCGACGGCCTCGAAATGGGATTGTTCCCGCTCATCCAGAAAGACGCGCTCGACGAGCTCGTCGGCGCCGATCAGCGCACGCTGTGGATGGGCATCATGACCAGCTTTTTCCTGGTCGGCGCCGCCACCGGCGGCGTCCTCTTCGGCTGGCTCGGCGATCGCATCGGCCGCGTCCGCTCCATGATGCTAAGTGTTCTCACCTATGCCCTCGTCAGCGGCCTGTGCGGCTTCGCCGCCGACTTCTCCGTCGGCGATGTCACCGTGCCCGGCGCCTGGCAGATTGGCTTCCTCCGCTTCATCGCCTCGCTCGGCATGGGGGGCGAATGGTCGCTCGGCGTCGCCCTCATCAACGAGCTCTGGCCCGATCGCTCGCGCGCCTTTCTGGCCGGCCTCATCGGCGCCGCCGCCAACGTCGGCTATCTCCTCATCGGCCTGGTCGGCGGCGGTATCCAGCAGGGCATCCACCAGGTCCGCGAACTCATGCTCCAGCTCAACCTCTCCGAAAACTGGGTCGATCATCTCATCAGCGACCAGAATCGCGGCTGGCGACTGCTGATGATGCTCGGCGCCGTCCCCGCGCTGTTGACCTTCTTCATTCGCTGGTTCGTCCCCGAATCGGCGAAGTGGGAGAAGGAGCGCGACAAAGGCGCGACATCCCACTGGGCCACGCGCGATCTGACCATGGTCCTCGTCGGCGCCTGTGCAGCCTGCGGCGTCATCATGCTCTGGGCCATCGACATTCCGCTGGCTGCCCGCATCGGCGGCTCGATCGTCGGCTTCGGCATCGTCACCTGGGGCTACACGTTTCCCGTGATCTCGTATTTGAAACGCGCCCAGGCGGCACTGGGGACGGGAGGCGGCGAAGCTAGAGCGATCCGCGCCGGCGAGCCGCCGCTGCGCTCCATCGCTGCGACCACCGTTAGCTGGCAGCCGATGGTGCGACGCATGCTGCTGGCGGCGACGCTCAGCGGCGTGGCCTTGCTCGGCACCTGGGGCACGATCCAGCAAGCGCCGGCCTGGTCGCTGACGCTGCGCGACACCGTGCCGACCGCCAACGCCCAGACGCAGGTTCTCGCCGCCATTGGCGCGATCATCGGCACCATCGCCGCGGCCCTGATCGGCGGCTGGGCCGGAAGGCGAATTACCTATTTCTTCCTGTGCCTCGGCTCTTTCGCCATCATTCAGATCTTCTACAAGACATCCGATTCCTTCGACACAAAGTTCTTGGTCCTCGCCTTTCTCACCGGGGCCATCACTGCGTCGTTCTACGGCTGGCTGCCTCTGTACTTGCCCGAGCTCTTCCCGACGGCGATTCGCGCCACCGGACAAGGGTTCGGGTACAACTTCGGCCGCATTCTGGCGGCAATCGGCGTGTTGCAATTGAACACGCTGAAAGAACAGTTCGGCGGTTTGCCGCAAGCGTGTGCGGCGCTCAGCTTCATTTATGTCGTGGGAGTAATTGTGATCTGGTTTGTGCCCGAGACAAAGGGAAAGCCGCTGCCGGACTGATGAGGCTGAAGATTAAGACAGGATGATAAATGAGAATACGCTAGTTTATTATTTTTCATGAAGCTGACGTAAAATGTTTGCCGAAACCGCGTGGCCACGTTATACTTGTGGATGAATGAGAATCTACCCCCAATACACTCATTGAAATCGCGTTAATATGTCTTACATCTTTCTCTTTCCGCGGGAGTGCCCTATGCACTTTTTTGGTCGAGTTACACGGCGAGGCTTCACGCTCATTGAGCTGTTGGTGGTGATTGCCATCATCGCCATCCTGATCGCACTGCTAGTGCCAGCCGTGCAGAAGGTGCGCGAAGCTGCCGCGCGCACGCAGTGCACCAACAACATGAAGCAAATCGGCTTGGCCATGCATGGCTATCACGATGCGAACAAGACTCTGTGCCCCGCCTACTATTTGCCGTCGGGCATTGGCTATAACGACGAGAACAACGTCGGCCCGAACTGGGCGGTATTGATTCTTCCCTACATCGAGCAGGGCCCACTGTTCACGTCACAGCAGGCCTCCATCAACAATCAAAAAAATGGCACGAACGATCAGAACTGGCGTGCCATTCGGAGCAATGTGATTCCTGCCTATGTTTGCCCGTCCGAGCAAAACAACGCGATTCTTGGAAACCGAGCGGGCGGCAACTGGGCACGAGGGAATTACGGCGCCAATTTGGGCCCCGGCTGCGGCAACCAAGATGGCTCCTCGCAGACCATCACGATTCCGAACACCTCAACCTCGCTCATTGCCAAGTCGGTCATCTGGGCTAACGCGGGATCGAAGCTCGTCGGAATTAGCGACGGTACGTCGAACACAATCATGATCAACCACCTCCGAGTCGGACCGGCTGCGGGGGACATGCGCGGCACCTGGGCTTTTGGTCTGCCCGGAGGTAGTTTGAACTTCTGTGCGCCGCAAGGCGATTGCTGGGGTCCCAATGACATTGCCAATGGTGGTTCCGACGACGTCGCCGGCTGCACCTCCGACCCGACGATGCCGTGCTGGAATGGCGGCTATGGCCAGGCGACGGCCCGCAGCGCCCACAGCGGCATGGTGATCGCCACGTTCTGCGATGGCACCGTCCGCAACGTGCAAAACAGCATCAATCTCGTGACCTGGGCCCAGCTGTTGAGCGCGGCGGATGGTCTGCCGATCACCGGCTATGATTTCTAGCAAATAGGCCTGTTTTTCGTTTTCGCCACTCCGGTCCCCTCGAACCCGGAGTGGCGAATTCGCATACCGACTTCATTCTCTCGCAAAGGAACCTAAATGAACCTCCGGGCGCGTATTCTCTCCCTCACGATTGCGATTGCTGGCCTGGCCATCCTTGCAGGTTGTGGTCCTCGTGGATACAGCAAAATTACCGGAAAGCTGGTCGACAACGGCAAGCCCGTGACCGTCAGCGACAAAGGCGTGATTCAGGTGTCGCTGGTTGCCGTCGATGACACGAGCAACACCGGCTATGGCACCACCGTCAACAAGGACGGCACGTTCGTCGTCAACAAGCAAGCCGACGGCAACTATCCAAAAGCAGGCAAGTATCGCGTCAATGTGCAGGTTTATGATCCATACCCTGGCGACGATAAGTACAACGGCAAGTTCGTGGGGCAGAAGTCGCCTCTCGTCGTCGATGTCGCCGGCGACGGAGAAATCAC
>DASRSQ010000805.1:0-2242 GCA_035656475.1 Gemmataceae bacterium
AAAAACGCATGATCTGCTGCCAGGCCGGCGTCAGTCCCGCGGCGAGAATCACAGGCGCTCCTCCAGAATGGCGCGCAGCTCGGCGTCGTCGAGCGTGCGCGGATTGCCATTCATGCTGTTGCCACGCGAGCCCCGGACCAGATCGTCCAGCTGGCTGGCTTGCACGCCAACCTGCGTCAGCTTCGCCGGCACACGCAGCTCGACGCATAGCTTCTCGATTTCATCTAGCAAGCGGTCGGCAGCCGCGGCATCGCTGATCGCACCAATCGGCAACGCCGCACGGGCCAGTTCGGCGAGCGATTTCTCCGCGACCTCTCGATTCACGCGCAGCGCCACCGGCAACATCATCGCGCAGGCAAGGCCGTGCGGCACGTTCGCGTAGACGCCGAGCGCCGCAGCCACGCCATGCGCGAAGCCGAGCCCCGAATTCGCCAGGGCCATGCCGCTCAAGAGAGCCGCATGCGCCATCGCCTCGCGCGCGGGCCGGGACCTGCCGTCGTACACGGCCTCGCGCACCATCGGCAATGCCAGCTTCAGGCCGTGCAGCGCGAGAGCCTGCGGGATCGGCTTTGCGTTCTTGCTGATGTAACTTTCGATGAGCTGCGTGATCGCGTCCATGCCGGTCCACGCCGTCGTGTCGGCTGGCACGCTCATCGCCAGTTCCGGATCGATCAGAACGATGCGTGGCACCATCAACGGCGACCGGATGCTCTTCTTGACCGGCGGATCGCTGACGGAGATGACGGCATTCTTGGTTGCCTCGGTCCCGGTCCCGCCAGTGGTGGGCATCGCCAACAGCGGTAACGGCGGCTGCGTGACCTGCAAGCCGGCGCCGACCCCTTCGAGAAAATCGCGCACGCCATTACCCTGCGGGTTCGTCACGATGGCCGATGCCGCCTTGGCCAGATCGATGGCCGAGCCGCCGCCGATGGCGAGCAGCAGGTCACCGTTGCCTGCGCCATGCATGCGCAGGTTCGCCGTGAGCGCATCGACATCGCCGATCGCGGGCTCCTGCGGCATCCCGATCCGGCAGACGACAGGTTCAACGCCGGCTTCGCGCAGGCGCGTCTGCAATGCCTTCCAGGTGCCGTTGCCATGCAGTGTGCGCGAGCCGATGACCACGAAGGCGCGCCGGCCCAGCGTGCACGCGAGCGTGCCGATTTCGGCGCTTCGGCCCCAGCCAAAGACGATGCGCTGCGGCGCCAGGAATTCGTAGTCGGCGACCATTTACGTTCCTCGCTTCGTCAGCCAGTCGTCGGTGCACGCAATCAGTTCCGGCCGGGCGGCGCTGTAAAAATGATCGGCATTCGCAATCGTCGTGACGCTGATATTGGCGCGGCGCATTTCAGTGATGGCATCCGCAGCGCCGCGAAAGGCGACGTTGTTCGCCGCCTCAATAGCGCCCAAGGTCAGCAGCATCGGCGGCCGGACGCCTGCGAGGAAGCGCAGATAATTGTAGCGCTCGTCTGGCCCGTACTTCTCGACATAGCCCGCCGCCGTGATGACGAATGGCAAGGGCAACTGCACGTCGAGCAGCGCCGCGGGCCGACCGGCCTGCACGAGCGCGTCGGCTTCCTGATATGCAGCAAGGAACGCGGCTCCTTCCGGATTGCTACAGAACCAGGAATACGCGAGGCGCGGCGGCGAGATCGCGATCACGCAGGCAACGTCGAGTCCCGTGTCGTGGGCCAGCCCATACAGGCATTTGACGGCGCCGAGGCTGTGCCCGACCAGGCCAACGCGCGGCCCGACTTGTGCCTTGAGCAGATTGATCCAGGCGCTCAGATCATGCCGGCAATCATCGACAATCTCGTATGCAGCGCCCAGCCGACGGCCTCCCTTCGAGGTGACGGCATTGCTGACGCCATCGTGGCCACGGGTGTTGACGCGCAGCACCGCGCAGCCTCGCTGCAGACAGCGTTCGGCGAGCGCGTCGAAGAGGGTGGACGCGTAAAAGTTGCCGCCGGTGCCGTGCACGAAGCACAGGCCATCGACTGGCCATTGGCGAGTAGCATCGGCCGCGGGCAATTGCAGCATGCCGTCCAGGCGAACGCCGTCACGCGTCGTCACTTGTATCAAGTCAACGAGAATTTGAGAGCTCCCTATTTGCAGTTGAAGGCACGGCGTCCAAAGTGAGCTCCCTCGCCTCCCCGGTACTCCGGGGGAAGAGGGTTGGGGTGAGGGGGGCATAGAATCTCTTGCGAAGAGGAGATCGCTTTCGCAAGGCATTCTGTCCCCCCTC
>DASRSQ010000806.1:0-3287 GCA_035656475.1 Gemmataceae bacterium
ACGCCGCCATGCCGACGTTGTTGCCGACGGTGGGATAATCGCCGACAATGGAGCGGTACCAGACGAGATCGCCATCCTTGTCGTAGCAGACGAAGTCGCCCGTCGCGAACAGGGCGTACACGCGCTCGCCATCGGTGATCGGCGTCGGGGCAGCCATGTTCGTCTTCGGATGACACAGCGTCGTGCCGGTCGCCCACACCTGGCGCTCCCAGAGTTTCTTGCCGGTCTTCACGTCAAAGCAAAGGACCGCTTCGCGTTTTTGCTGATACGCCGCGGTGACAGTTACGTATACACGCCCGCCGGCGACGACCGGATTGGACAGGCCCTTACCCGGCAGCTCGGCCTTCCAGCGCAGACCTTCGGTGGCGCTCCACTTGGTCGGCAGATTGATCTCCTTCGACAAGCCAAGTCCGCCGTGGCCGCGGAACTGCGTCGCATCTTCGGCGCGAGCCGTTAAGGCAACAGCGAGGAGGAGAAGCGTGGGGAACAAGCGAATCTTCATGATTAATCCTCAATGCATTAGCCACAGAGGACACAGAGGGCACAGAGAGGCCCGCTGCAGGAATACCGATGCCGATGCGGATCTCGGATTCAACATCAGTTAAGTTCGGCGTAGAGTCCAAAGCCGCATCTTTCTGCGGGGAACTCATTTTATTGACAACTCTCTGTGTCCTCTGTGTCCTCTGTGGCTAGGTATTTATTTGACCTTTTCCGTGACGTTGCTCAGCGGCACCGCGCCGCCGAGGGCGTCGCAGATGCGCAGGCGGAACGACCATTGTTCGGCCCATGTCTCGGTCTGCTCGTTCTGGCACACCTTGATCAGGATCTCGTTCTTGCCCTTGCGCAGCGTGCCCTTGCCGACGTGCTGGTCGATCTCCATGCCGTGGTGGTACTCCTCACGGAAGAAAATCTCCTTGCCATTGAGCCAGATGCGGATGGCGTTGTTGCTGGCGGCACGAATCTCGACGGGCCGCTCCGTCTCCGATTCGACCGCGGTGTAGGCGTACTGAACGACGCCCTTGAGCTTGCCGACGGCTTCATTGAAATCGACCAGGCCTAGATCCTTGGTGGTCGTGTGTTCCTGCCAGTTGACCTGCTTGTTGCCCTTGGCCGGATAGGTGGCCTTGAAGTCGATCCCCTTTTCAGGCGGGTACGGCACGTTGAAGCCGACTCCCTTGGCGTTGTCGAATGGACCGATGACGTTCCAGCGCGTGATGAAGCCAAATTGCTTGGTGAGGTCGATCTTGACGCCGTGCTGATCCTTGAGGTTTTTCGCAATCGCATTGATCTGATCTTGATCCCGCGCGTGCGCCAGCAATTCCTCGAGTTGCTTGCGCGTCGGCGATTTGCCGAACGATGCGAGCTTGCGAGCCACCGCGTCTCGCCGTAGTTCGGACGATGGGTCGTCGAGCATCGTCGGCAGCAGGCGCTCGGGGGTTTTGGCGTCGTTGCGGACGAGGCACTCGTAGGCGAGCCGGCGCGCCCGGCCATTGTGCGATTTGTCCGCCAGAAACGCTTCGATCTTGGCAACCGGAATCTTCTGCCCGCTCTGGACGCCTTTATCCTGCATGGCTTCGATCGCGGCCCGCAGCCAATTCGTCGCCACCGGCGACGCGTCATCCATGCCGGCGAGGACCTCAGGCATCGCCCCTGGCCCGAGCGCGACGAGTTGTTTGAGCGCCTTCGCCGCCTCGACGTTGCCGACGCCTTCGCGTCCGACAGCCTTGATGCGCAGCACGAGCGATTGCGCTTCCTGGCCGAAGGCGACGGTTGTTGCTGCGAGGCAAATGATCGTGCAAATGGCAGAACGGATTGTTGGTTGCATGAGAGACCTCCAGGTCAGACGACCAACTATTCTTATTGGCGTCCCTCAATTCATCAACCGCCAAGCCCCGGGATGAGCGCAGCGATTCCCGGGGGTATCCGCGCGACCACCCCCGGAGTCGCTGCGCTCATCCCGGACTTGGGGATTCAAGGATTTCTGCTCGCATCGCCGATGACTATGTGATACAACGGTACAAGCGTCCAACTGTGCACGAAATGTCAAAGGGGGGATTTCCGTGCTCACCATCTTCGATCGCGACGATCGCTTCAATCGGCGTTCATTCCTGAAAATCGGCAGCCTCGCGCTCGGCGGCCTATCGCTGACGCATCTGCTTCAGGCCAAGGCGGCGGCGGAGCCGCGGCGGCCGTTGCTCAAGGATCGCTCCGTCATCTTCCTGTTCCTGCACGGCGGGCCAAGCCAGATCGAGACGTTCGATCCGAAGATGTCGGCGCCGGTCGAAAGCCGCAGCGTCACCGGCCAGGTGCAGACGCGCATTCCCGGCGTCACCTTCGGCGGCACGTTCCCGAAGCTCGCCGCCCTTGCCGACAAGGTCAGCATCGTGCGCAGCTTCACCACCGGCGACGGCAATCACGACATCAAACCGGTCGTCGGCCGCGATACCTTTGGCGCCAACCTCGGCTCCATCTACGCCCGTATCGCCGGCCAAAATCATCCGCAGACCGGCATCCCGACCAACGTCCTCCTGCTGCCCCGAGCCGTCGACCAGACCACGCGCATGGGCACGACCGCCTTCGGCCGATTCAGCGCCACCGGCAGCCTGGGAAACGCTTACGCTCCGTTCGATCCGTCCACCGGCAGTACCCTGCAAAACGACATGCGGCTCGCGCTCCCCATGGACCGCCTGCAAGATCGCCGTTCGCTGCTCAATCAGATCGACGAGGTGCAATGGGCCCTTGCCGAGCGTGCGACCGTCGAAGGCATGGACCGCATGCGTGATCAGGCCCTCACGACAATCCTCGGCGGCGTCGCCGATGCGTTCGATCTGTCGAAGGAAGATCCGCGCGTCGTTGCGGGCTACGACACCGCGCCGCTCGTGCGGCCCGAGTGCATTGATCGCAAGTGGAACAATTACAACAACTATGTCGACAACGCCAAGTCGCTCGGCAAACTAATGCTGCTCGCGCGCCGACTCTGCGAACGCGGCGCCGGCTTCGTCACGGTCACGACCAACTTCGTCTGGGACATGCACTCCGACGTCAACAACGCCCCCGTCGGCGAAGGCTTCGGCTACATGGGCGTCCCGCTCGATCACGCCCTGGCCACGTTCATCGAGGACGTCGAGGCCCGTGGTCTCTCGGACAAAATCCTGCTCGTCGTCTGCGGCGAAATGGGCCGCACGCCACGCATCAATCGTAACGGCGGCCGCGATCACTGGGGCAACCTCGCCCCGCTGCTCGTCTCCGGCGGCGGCCTCCGCATGGGCGCCTGCATCGGCCGCTCC
>DASRSQ010000807.1:0-5101 GCA_035656475.1 Gemmataceae bacterium
TTGCCCAGCACAAGAAGGAATTTCAGGCTGCCATCCTACTCTATCCAACTGCCAACTTCCTTGCCTTCAGCCCTCCATTTCATGCGCACCTCCCCACTGGTACGCGCAAGGCGTGGGAAGAGACCGCGCCGAAGAAGATCGCCAGTCTTCAACCGATACCAATCGAAGCAATTCACGAATTGCTGACAGTCGGAACGTTCTTCGAACAAATGTGCAATGCAACGGCTGGGGCGTCGGCAGACGCAGCGCGGGCGTATGCCATACAAAAAACACAACACCTATCGAAGTATATTGAGCCGGCCTTCTCGGCATGAACGGGGGATGGAATGCAAAAGCCAATTTGCACCGAACCAATCACTGCGTTCTCGTTCACCATCCAAGAACATGACCGGCCTGTGCCGGTGAGCGTCGCGGGCTACCGGCTGCGTGAAGGCCGCCAGTATTGCCTTCATGTCAAGGCACGAAACCCGTTGATCAAAATCCAAAACGTGACGCTCCAAACTGATGATTCTGTGGAAGTGTATGACGGCAATGTGACGGAAGATGGGGGATTTTTGAGAAGATTCAAGGTTATTGACAACTCATGGTGGAGCTTCCTACCATTCCGATTTCTTACGAATGCCACGACGCTGCGCGCAGAAATCGACGTAGCTGAAGGCGGGTCTCGCACCATTCGCGTGCCAGTTATCGCCTTTCACTTTCTGCCGGCATTCACGAATCTGCAATGGTTGTGGTACCTGTGCGGCGGGGCCGCCGTGTTCGGCTTGCCCTACCTGCTATCTCTCATTGAAGCCGACGTCTCTCCCACGTTGGTCCGGCTTGTCTTGTTCTTAAGCTTGATGGTTGTTGCACCGGTCATTGCATTCGCCTTGCAGTATCGAATTCTAAGACGGCGAGCCAAGGAACTTCGCAAAGAGTTGCTAATTGACCCAGACGATGATGACGAGTGCGCGCCCGAGGAACCAGAATGACATGGGGGGCAGGCGGGGTGGGGGAGTGTTTGCGTAAAACATAAATCGAAGGTCACTTGCCGGTATTCGCGGAATGAGATTCGCAGAAGGATGATAATAGTGGGAAAACGCTGGCGAATGGTACATGGTTACACGCATTCTCGCAACGCACGAGAATCGGAGGCACGCGGCGAGATGCCCATTACTCGGGCAGTCGAGGCCGTCTACATCGCGTTGGAATGCAAGAAGCATAAGGTCTCCCGCCAAAAAGTTCGCGAGTACCTTGAAACGCATTGCCAGCGTGGATGGCACCATGTTGCGGGACCGAGCAGGGTGCGCGAGGTCATGTACTATGCAACTGAGCTTACGGATGAGCAGAAGCGCGAATTGCTCGGCACGCGCGAGTAGCGGCGTCAATAGTGCGATCGTGCTGCGCCGGAAGGATAAGAGCGCGACGACCAAGTCAGCAGGCAACTCGCGCTGGGCGTCGTCGGGTCTGACCGGGTTTTGTAACGCCTCTGCAAATGGCTTATCAGTTCGACTTTTCGATCCTCTGATAGTACTTGCGGCGATTGATGACCATGAATTCAAGGTGAAGCAGCAGTCTTTCTTGCATGGTCTGGCCGTAGCCGGCGTATTCGCGGAGTATTGCGTGAATCTCGGGAATGCATCTTATTTCTTTCACGTCACTGTGCATGATGCTTGATCGGTTTGCGTCGTCGTCGATCCAGTCTTCAATGGCACAGCGAGCCTTGTGGAAGGCTTCCATGAGCGACATGATCTTGACGGGTGTGTTTTGCGATTTCCTCCATTTCTCCATCTTCACCGGGTCGAGGATCTCCCCGGATTCAGGGTCAAAACCGCAGGTCTGTCGGATTTCCTCGAGGCTGGGGTGAGCGCGGGGCTCCGAAGGCAGTTGCCTTTTCGTTACGGAAGGATCCGGTTTGGTTCGCCCGATTTGGGATTGGTCATTCACGGGAGGCTCTTGAGAATCGACAGGAGCCGAGCCCGCCGGCTGTTTTACGGCAGGTACCGTGGATGTCGGCGAAGCCTGCGGCGACGCGCTATCTGGCACCGCCGGCTGTTTTGCGGCAGGTACCGTGGATGTCGGCGAAGCCGGCGGTGACGCGCTCTTCGACGGGATAGGCGTCGCTAGCGCCACCGGCTGGCTTGTGGCAGGCAATGTGGATGCCGGTGACGGAGCGGCCTTCGGTGGGATAGGCATCGCCGGCCCCTCGGAAGGCTTGGCAGGCGTGCCAGGTTCGGAATCCGTGGCGGGCCACGATTTCTTCGGTTTTTCCGGAACCAGCCAATCTTCGAGCCAATCGGGAACCGCGCCAGTGTTCAGTGTCACATTGGAGTTCGTCTCGCTGTAAGCCCCCAAAGCGATCCACAAGCGTAGATCTTCTAGCCAATCCGGAATCTCGAAATCGCTTGAGGGGCCGGGAATTGGTCCCGTGCTTTGGACGCTTGCCACGTCTGCCAGCCAATCTGGAATTGGAGATTCCGCTTGCGGAAACTCAACTACCACGGAGGCGGGCGCGCCTTCCTGTGGGCTTCTGTTCTCCGGCCAGATCAGGTCTGTCTTCAGCAACAGTTGTCGCGCCGCGCGGTCCTTGACTTCTTCGTCCGAAAAAGGACCGTGCACCTTTCCGTCGTGCGAGTAATACCATCGAATGCTCATAGATCACTCACGAGAGATTGTCTTGGGGCCCCTCGATTTCGTCATATTCAATTCGACCGTTCGCCGATCATTTATTGCTTGTGGTGGAGAAACTCAGCGCCTCCACGATATTCAGGAACCCCACGTTGCCTCCGCCGCCTATGGCGTAGATGCGGCCATCGCGACCTGTAGTGGCTGCCAGCTGACCACGCACGGTAGGCATGCTTGTGACAGTAGTCCAGGTGTTGGTGCTCGGATCGTAGGCTTCCGCGGGGTTGAGATTTGCGCCCTCGGTATGTCCTCCGATAGCGTAGATGCGACCATCGGGGCCAGTTGCGGCTGCAAGCACGTTTCGCGCTGTTGGCATGCTTGCGACGGGTGTCCAAGAGTTCGTTTTGGTGTCGTAGGCTTCCACAACATTGAGACGCTTGCCGTCGCGTTCTACAAAGCCACCGATAGCATAGATGCGACCATCCGGCCCCGTCACGGCTGCAAGGTAGGTACGCGCGGTAGGCATGCTTGCGACAGTAGTCCAGAACTTCAATTTGGTGTCGTAGGCTTCCACGGTATTAACGGATCCGCCCGGCCCCGATCCACCGATGGCGTAGATTCGGCCATCGGGACCAGTGGCAGCTGCAAGCGCGTTACGCGCGGTAGGTGTTGGGGCGACCGTTGTCCACTTGTTGGTGGTTGGGTTGTAGGCTTCCACGATTTTCGGAATGCTGCTTTGGCCACCGATGGCATAAATGAGATTATCCGGACCGATTGTAGCCGCCAGTTGATAGCGCGCCGTGGGCATGGGGGCCGCTTTTGCCCACGTGTTGGCAATTGGGTCATAAACCTCGACGGTGTCTAGGCGGCCGCTGGCGTTTGCTCCGCCGATGGCATAGATGCGACCGTCGGACCCCGTTACCGCAGCCAGCTCGGAACGCGCGGTAGGCATGTTGGCCAGGCTTTTCCACGTGGGCCCCTTCTTTTCTTTTGTTACGTTTTCTTCTTTTCGAAGATCGGATTTCCGCTCAAAGATCGGCTTCTTTTCGGTTCGCGCCTCGGCTTTGCGGGTCTCCGCTCGGTTGAATGCCAACCACGCGCCGACGCTGCCTCCGGCAAGAAGGATCAAAGCAAAGAGCACGACGGTCGCAGTTATCCCGATCTTCAAGAGTTGGTTGTCACGCTTCGGCCGCATACGTGTCGAGTTCTGGCTACCCAGCATTCCCCATTCGGGAGAAGCAGCGTTTGTTGCAGGGGCAATAGGGCTCGCGACCGGAACGGGCTTCGCAGGGGGCGCGATTGGCGTAGAAACCATTGGCCGGTTAATGGCGGCGCCGGGGCCGATGACTTCTGTGATCTTTCTTTCCTGTTCGTTGGTCAAGGCAAGTGTGCCGTCACCGTTCATCACGTCTTGCAATGGAGGAGTTTCGGCGATCGAGCCGGTTAGTCCAAGGACAAGTTGCCCCGTCAGGTCATGTGCAGCGGCATCGTTGATGTTCCAAAGTTCCTTGAATAGCTTGGAGTCGGCCGGTTTGCGCAGGTCTATTTCTCGAAATAGTAGGTTGTCGCCGTTGTCGTATCGGTCCCACAGCGATTTGCCGCCGATCGTCAGGCAGCGAAGGGCGCATGCGATCGCCAAGAGGGGTAAGCGGTCCACCGCGGCGCTGTATGTCCCTTGTTGCAACCGAGAGGGGTGCTGATACGCCGGATGTCCGACCTCGCCCGATTTCTTGTTTGCGAGGGCAGGCAACCACATCCCGTCGTAATCGATCAGTTTGAGCGCTAAGGAAGTCGCCTTGCTGCCTGGAACGAGAAGCACATTGCCGTGCTGCAGGTCCGCATGGGCGATATTCGCGTCGCTCAGACGTTTGGCCATACGTGCCCAAATCTGCCCCAGTCCTTCGACAAGGGCAGGCGCGTTCAGGTTAGTGCGCACGAATTCATTGAGAAGGAAGCCTTCGACCCACTGCATTTTCAATATGGGGTACAACTGGCCCCGAATGCGAATGCCCGTTTCCAGGTATTTGAAATCTACGGTGAACGGGAGCTTGACCTTGAGTAGGTGCTTGCTGATCTCGCTGTAGCGTTCCTGCAAGCCGGGAACTTCGCGCGTGAAGCATTTGATCGCCCATTTGGCGCCGCTCGCGGAAACGAATTCGTATACGTCGGCGAAGTTGCCAGAGCGAGGCATTGGCATACCCAGAGCGTTGGTGACTGCCTGACCGCCGCGCAATTCTGGATCGGTGAATGAGGATTCCGGGCTCTGGATGGCTTCGTTGTAATCCTGGGAAAGCGGCCACGCCATATGCAGGTCTCCTGCGGGGGTTATCAGGATTTCGCGGTATGGATCACAACCAGCGTCACGTCATCGTTGCGCAGTTCTTTGGCTTGACGTAGGCTGGTCACGATGCGGACAAATTCATCGTCGTCTTCGACGGCCAGCAGATCCTTCCAGGGCTTTCGGTCGTGCTCGGTCTGCATCAAGAACCATTGAGCC
>DASRSQ010000808.1:0-4790 GCA_035656475.1 Gemmataceae bacterium
CGCTCTTGAACCTGAAACCGAATCGCACGAGCTATCTCGAAATCGCGCAGCCGGACTGGCAGGCGATCTACGAACACGCGGTTACGCAGGGCAAGCAATGGCTCTTTCAGTTGCCGCCGGAGGCGACGAAGGGAGATAAGAAGAAAGCCGTAGCGAAGCCCGAACGCCGCGCCAACGAACTGGCGACCACGGAGGCCGAACGCGCGGACCTCCTGCGAATTCTCACGAACCTTTATCGCCGGGCACTGACCGATTATCGCGAGCGCGGGTTGCACGTCTTGCACCTCGCGTTCGGCGTTCTCGAATGGCGCGACGAGGAGGAGGAAGCATTTCGCTCGCCGCTGTTGCTGGTCCCCGTTAAGCTCGAACGGCATTCGCTGAAGGACCCGTTTCACCTGACGGTAGTCGAGGAAGAGCCGATCGTGAACCCGGCACTTGCCGCACGGCTAAAGCAGGATTTCGATTTCCGTCTGCCCGCGCCGCCGACCGATTGGGAGGAAAAGAAGCCGGAGCAATACTTCGACGAGGTCAAAGCCGCAATTGCGGGGCTGCCGGGCTGGGACCTGAAACTCGAGACAGTGCTGACGCTGTTCTCGTTTTTCAAGGGCGTCATCTTCCAGGATCTACAAGACAACGCCGACCGCGTCCACGATCATCCGATTCTGCGCACGCTCGCCGGCGCGGCGACGTTGCCACCGGTAGCGCGCCCGGCAGACAACGCGCCAGTCGATCCGCAGCACGAGTATCACATCCTCGATGCTGACAGCAGTCAGCGGCATTGCCTCGAGGCGGCGGCACGCGGCGAGAGCTTCGTTCTCATCGGCCCGCCTGGCACCGGCAAGAGCCAGACCATCGCCAACCTCATCGCCGATCGCATCGCCCATGGCAAGCGCGTCCTCTTCGTCAGCGAGAAGATGGCTGCCCTCGAAGTCGTCTACAAGCGTCTCTGCGCCGTCGGCCTCGGAGACTTCTGTCTCGAACTGCACAGCCACAAGGCGAACAAGCGCGAGGTCATCAAGGAGCTGGCCCGCTGCTATGAGGAAAAGCGGACGCCGCAACCGCAGCCCGGCCCGGAGGATTTCGCGCGATTGAAGCAGCGGCGCGACCAGTTGAACGGGTACGTCCAGGCATTGCATCTGGCGCGACAGCCGATGAATCGCAGTGTCTGGAGCGTGCTGGCCGAGCTGCCGCGCTGGCAGGGATTGTCGATGATCCCCCTCGGACTAGCCGCAGCCCGCTTTGCCGAATTCACGCCCGCGCACCTTGATGAGCTGCAGCAACTCCTGCAACGCCTGCAACATCACTGGCACATTCGCAGCGAAACGAGCTATCCCTGGCGTGGCTTCAAGGCCGATCGCTATTCTCTGCAACTGCGCGACGAGGTGATCGCGCTCATCGATCGTGTTCGCAGCAAGGACGACAAGCTGCGCGCCTCGGCCGAGCAATACGCCAAACAGCTCGGCCTGACCGGCTCAATTTCCGAGTTGCTCAAGCTCGGGGATCTGCTCGAAAGTCGTCCGCCGCACACGCTGCCCGCGTGGCTGACGCTGCCGAACTTCGATCGCTTTGTCGGTGACTTTGACAAGTGCGCTGATCAGTATCAACGACTCGGCCAGTCACGCAAGCCGCTGACGGAGCGTTATGGCGCCGCGCTGTGGAAGCAGCCGACGGGCACGCCGGCCAAGATCGAGCATGCCTGGACCGACGCCGTTGCATTGTTGGCGCCTGGCGACGAGCGTGGCAGCGAATTTCTCAAGCTGCAACAGAAGCTGCGCGCCTGGGCCGCCGACACACAGAAGCGTGTGCCGGGCTGGTTGACTGAGATGCGTGCCGTCGAGAAATGGCTTGCTTTGCCACTGCCGGCTGGCGCGGGGTCCAGCGCTGGATCGGCGGGATTCGATCCGTCGATCGGCGCCGTCCGCGCTTTTGTGCGACTCGCCAACCATGCGGTCAACGACCCGCCGCCAGACAAGGCCTGGCTTGCCGACCGTCAATTTGCGAAGGACGCTCTCGCTCACATCACAGCGGCGAAGCCCGCATTCACGCGCTATCGCCATCACCGCCAAGTGCTGCTGCGCACGTATGGCGAGAAGCTTTTCGAGCTTGACCTGGTGCGCATCGGCCAGGCGTACGCCGGACCGTATCAGAAGTGGTGGTGCATCTTCAGTTGGCAATACCGCAAAGACCGGCGCGCCATCGCCAAATGCCTGCCGTCGGAAGTGTTGCCGAGCACCGTCGTGCAGGACATGCTGCTCGCCGGCGAAGCGGGCGCCGATCGCGCGAGGCTACAAGCGGAGCAATCCGAGCGGGCGCGGCTGCTCGGTCGCTACGAGAAGGGACTCGACACCGATGTCGAAGCCGCGGAGCGGGCGGCACGGCATGCCGTCGAGGCACACGAGTTGCTCGCCGAGTTCGATTGTGCCCAGTTCCCGCCGAAATGCGTCGACGCGTTGACCGCCGGCGCCCCCGCGGAGAAGATTCGCCTCGCCGTCAAACGACTCAATGAATCGTTTGTCGCCTGGTCGCATCTGACGCACGAAGTGCAATCGTTATTGCCGATGGCGCACCTGCCCGGCACCGGTGCGCGACTGGATGACAGCGCCTTATCCGCGGTGTTGCAGTACGCAAAATCTCTTCAAGCGAGCATGAACCAGTTTGCGGGACTCGCGGATCCGCTGCTCGCAACCAGCGCGCTGGCCGACATGCAGGCGTTCGTCGCTGACCTCAAGCAAGCGGAGGAATTGCTCGCATTCGAAGCAGCCCAGGCAACGGAGTCCGAACGCTGGAGCACGCAACTCGGTCCTGCGTTTCAGGGTGTCGGCACCGACTGGGACGCGCTGCGTCGTGCAATCACGTGGACGCGCCGCCTGCGCGAATGCGTCGCCACGATGCAGGGCGGCATCACCGAACCGCTTCTGCAAGCGGCAAAAGGTACGCCGCCGGCGTCGCGCGATCTGCGGCAAGCGCTCGAGCAATATCAGAGCGCGCTGCACAGCCTCGAGCTGCGCTACGACGCGCCCGGACCGCAACTCGACGGTAAGCCGCTGCGCGATCAGCCGCCGGAGCGCGTTCTGGAACTGTTGACGAAATGGCGCGAACGCGTGGGCGAATTGGCCGACTGGGTCGACTGGCGTTATCTGCCGGAGCGTTTCGCGCACATGGGGCTCAAGTCTTTCTGGGATCACCTGCAACAACACGATATCGAGCGTGAGCGCGTGGTCGAGCTATTCCTGAAAGCATTCTGGAGCGGCTGGCTCGACGCGATGTTCCAGGCCGATCCTGTGCTCAGCGGCTACCGCCGCACCGAGCACGAGTACACGCTGAAGGAATTTCGCGAACTCGACCGCAAGATCATCGAGCAAGGCGCCGCGCGAATCGCCGGGGCCCTCGACACACAGGTGAAGAGCGACAATGAAGGTGTGACACTCTTGATGAAGGAGGGCCACAAGAAGACGAAGCACTTGCCCTTGCGACAACTGTTCGACATCATTCCCAACTTGATCCTGCAACTCAAGCCCTGCATCCTGATGAGTCCGCTATCGGTCAGCCAGTATCTGCCCGCCAACGGCAAGATGCACTTCGATCTCGTTGTCTTCGATGAAGCCTCGCAGATTCTGCCGGAAGACGCTGTCGGCGCGATCTACCGCGGCGGTCAACTCGTTGTCACCGGCGACAATCAGCAACTGCCGCCCACCACCTTTTTCAGTCAAGGCGCGGACGACGACAGCGACGAGGAGGAGTCGCCGTTGTTCGAGAGCATCCTCGATGCGTGCCTCGGCGCCGGAGTGCCGCGACACATGCTCCGCTGGCACTACCGCAGCCAGCACGAGCACCTGATTGCGTTCTCGAACGAGAGCTACTACGAAGGCCGTCTGGTCACGTTCCCGTCGCCGGCCCTTGAGGATTCCGCCCTTGGCGTGCGCCTGCATCACGTCGCTGACGGGGTCTATGATCGCGGCGGCCGGCGCGACAATCCACGCGAGGCCCAGGTCGTTGCCCAGCTCGTGCTTGATCACTTCCGCAACACGCCGGACAGAACGCTCGGCGTCATCGCATTCAGCTATGCCCAGATGAACGCGATCGAGGACGAGATCGAACGTCGGCTGCGCGAGCAGACCGACCTCGAACGATTCTTTCAAGGAGATCGGCTCGAAGGTTTCTTCGTGAAGAACCTCGAAACGGTGCAAGGCGACGAGCGCGACGTCATCCTCCTCAGCGTCGGCTACGGCCGCGATGACCAGGGGCGCATCGAATTCAACTTTGGGCCGCTCAATCGCGAAGGAGGCGAGCGCCGGCTCAATGTAGCGGTCACGCGGGCCCGCCAGCGTCTCGTCGTCATCAGTTCCATTCGCGCTCGCGACATGAGCCTCGGCAACTCGGCCAGGTGCGGCCTGGCCCATCTGCAACGCTATCTCGATTTCGCCGAGCGCGGCATGACCGCGATCGTGCCCGAGGCCGATGGCGCCGAGCCGGCGACCGGTTTGCATGAAGATGTGATGCGCGAGCTGAAGACGCTGGGATTCGACAGTGCCGCCATGGTCGGCTGCGGCCAGTGCCGGCTCGACATCGGCGTACGCAATCCGAAGTCGCCGGCGCGCTTCGTCCTCGGCATTGAGTTCGATGGCACGAACTACGCAAAGGCCGACGCCGCTCGCGATCGGGATCGATTGCGCCCGGAAGTGCTCACGCGTCTGGGCTGGAAGCTGCATCGCATCGCCGCTGCCGACTGGATCGCCCGCAAGGAAGAAGAAATCGCGCGGCTCCGCGCAGCCCTTTCCTTTTGAGCGTTT
>DASRSQ010000809.1:0-8496 GCA_035656475.1 Gemmataceae bacterium
ATTCCCGCCGCCGATCATTTGAATGACCACTCGCTCCAACAGTTCGTCAACAACCTTACCAACCAGCCGGTACGGTTTCGCTATGAGGCGTTCGGATTTGAGGGAAATCAGGTCGGCGTCATCTGCATCGAGGAACAAACCCGACCGATCTACTTGAAACGCGACTACGGCAAGTTGAAGAAGCAGGAGGTCTACGTTCGCCGGGGCAGTTCGACCGATCCGACCAAGCCCGCATCGCTTGAAGAGATCGCCCAAATGCGTGTCGGAGCGGGACATCCCGCTGCTGAACTGGTGGTCGAGTTCGCCAACGTAGACCGAGACGACTCTCTCGGGGCCAGCATCGCTTGGGATGCGGAGTTGTGCCAGATGCCTGAGATGGAGAGCATTCCAGATCTAGCACGTCCTCGCCAGCGGAATCCGTTTGGCATTGACTTGTCTGCCGTGACGTTCGATCCGCTGAACCAGCCGAATGCCAGTTACTTCCGCGACCTTGCGAACTATGAATTTGCGCGGCGGCTATTTCGTTCCGTGCGGTTGGTGGTGAAAAACGTCGGCGAAGTCGCTGCAAACAACGTGAGGGCGGAATTGACGGTGCCGACGAATATCGGGGCGATGGTGATCTATGAGTCAGACCTTCCTGATCCGCCGAAGCGTCGAAGGGAAATCATGAACGCCCCCATGAAGGGATTCCGCTCTGTGCATCGACGCGATCCCGGCGAAGTCACCATCGACAAGAACGACGAGCGGTTCAGGGTCGAGATTGACTGTCACGACCTGCAACCGGGGCGTCGGGTGTGGTCGGACATCTTCTACATCGGCAAAGGGCAGACTGGCGACCTGCCCCTGTGTGGTCAGGTGTTCGCCGACAACCTGCCGCAACCGAAAGACTTCGCGCTGATCGTTTCTGTCAATGTGACGGCAACCAGCATGTCCGTCAATGAACTGTGCTCACTGCCTGAACTGGCAGTGGATGACGACTGACGGCACCTTCCAAGCAGGGGTCGCGTGGATGACGTGCAAGAGTGCAGCAATCCCCGAAGTCGGCCAAGCCGTGCGAGTCCGCAACCGGCTGGCGACAGTGCGCGCTGTGGAGCCCTACGACAGTCGTTCGGAGCAGGGACGGCTGCATATCATCGACGTGGAATATCTCGACGACTTCCGCTACCCAGAAGCCGAGCAGCTTCTCTGGGAAGTCGAGGCCACCGCTGAGCCCCTCGGCAAGACCACTCTTCCCGCCGTTGATGCCAACCGCCCTGACAGCCCCGAGGCTCTGCAAGCATTCGTCAACGCCCATCGCTGGACCCGGCTCAACCGACTGCGGGAGGGCGACGGCATCGACGACGAACCGCTGCTCGGCGTCTGGAATTCTGCCATTCAAGTCCATCCGTACCAGTTGGACCCGGTCATTCGGGCACTGGCGATGCCTCGGGTGAGTCTCCTGCTCGCCGATGGCGTCGGCTTGGGCAAGACGATTCAAGCCGGGCTGGTGCTGGAGGAGTTGCTCCTGCGACGGCGCATTCGTCGCATTCTGGTGCTCTGTCCGGCGATGCTCCAGCGACAGTGGAAGCTGGAGTTGCGTCGCAAGTTCAATCTCGACTTCGAGGTCATTGACTCGGATTCGACGTTCCAGCTTCGCCGTCGCATGGGGATCGACACAAATCCGTGGAAGGCATTTCCCCGCGTCATCACGTCAATGGACTACCTACGGATGCCCGATGTGCTTCAACAGTTTCTCCAAGCATCCGGGGCTGGTCCGGAAGCCGAGGCCGGCGAACAACGTGTCACTGCCCATGCGCCTTGGGATCTGCTAATCGTTGACGAATGCCACCATTTTGCTCCTCAGGGCGGCAACAGGGCAAGTCAGCGAACCCGAATGCTGCGAGAGATCCGTTTCCTTTTTGAGCACCGGCTATTCGCTTCGGCAACGCCCCACAACGGCAAGACGGTCAGTTTCACAGGGCTGTTGGAATTACTCGACCCCATTCGCTTTCAGATGGCGGTCGAAATGGACTCCACTGACAAGGCTCGGCTCGGCGAAGTCCGAATCCGCCGCCTCAAAGACGACATCAACAAGCAATCGCTGCGTCCGCCCTTCGCCGACCAGCTTCCCCCAGAAGAGTTACCGATCCGACTGTCGCCGAAGGAGTCGGCACTCTACACAGCCCTGCGTCAGTACCGCAAGCATGGATACTCGGCACTGGCAAACGCATCGGCGGCAGAGCGTTGGTTAAGTCAGTTCATCTACTCGCTGCTTACGAAGCGGCTCCTGTCGTGTCCCTATGCGTTCGCTCGAACATGGTGGCGACATCTTGAAGGATTCGCCGATGACGACGCAGAGGCCGAGGTGCAGAGTCTTTTTGACATGGCCCGAGTGTCGGCGGAACGCGCCGAGGAGCAGACCAAGAGCGACGATGAACGATCCGTGCTTGAAGAAGACGCTGCTCGGCACAGCGGCAGCTATTTTCGCAGCAAGAGCGAGGTGGTCGAGGGTTTCCAGTCCCGCGTCAGCAAGGCGGTCGAAGCTCTGGGGTACGAGCGCCGCACGGTGGAAGATCCGAACAAGCTGGCCGGGCTCGCCAAGAAATCAGATTCCAAAACTGACGCCTTGATCGAGTGGATCAAACAGCATCTCTTCATTAATGGAAATCTCCGCGACGACGAGCGACTCATCGTTTTCACTGAGTACAAAGAGACGCTATTTTACCTTGAGCAACGACTTCTTCAGGAGGGATTCGACAAGAACACTCTGCGCCTGCTTTACGGCGGCATGACGGCTGATGAGTTCGAGGCCGTCAAGGGAGAGTTCGAGGACCAGACCGCAGCCGTGCGGCTGCTGCTGGCGACCGACGCCGCGTCAGAAGGCATCAACATGCAAGAGTGTTGCCGTTGGGTAATCCACTATGACGTGCCGTGGTCGCCAGCGAGGATCATTCAGCGGAACGGTCGTGTATCTCGGCATGGCCAGACCCGTGACGTGTCGGTTCACTATTTCAAGTCCGACGAAGACGAAGACATCGATTTCCTCGGCTATGTCGCCGCGAAGGTCAGCACGATTCAGGATGACCTCGGCAGCGTCGAGCGAGTGTTCGACGCAGCGATCCACCGCCACTTCGGGGGCAAGAAGGTCACGCAGGAGCAACTCGACTTCGCCGTCGCTGATGAGGCGAAGAAGAGCCCGGAGAGGAACGAACTCGGTTATTCGACGGCCGCTGACATCGCAGACCTGACACGCAGAGCCAAGGAACTTCTGGAAAACACGGACTCCCGGTTAGGCATCTGCCCCGAAGCTCTCGTCGAAATCCTGCACGCAGCCATCCGGGTCGAAGGACATGGCTCACTCGACGAAATCCCCGGCAACACTGGGTTCTACCGTTTGAAGCCGCCGCCTCGATGGGAGGGACTGGCTCGACAGACACTCACGGTTGGTTCCAGAACTGATCGCATGGAGCTCGTCTTCGACGCTGCCCTCGTTGAGAAGGAAGAAAACGGTCGGCGCATCATGCGCATTAAAAAGCATCAGGTACTTTTGCGGCTAGGCCACCCAATCATGCGGCAGGCGATGGCTACCCTCTGTCGGCAGTTGCACGATCCCACGGGGCACGATGCCGTGTTCCGCTGGTCATTGGCGGCACTGCACCGTTCGGGATTCGACGCCCTCCTGATATTTCACTACACCGTCACCGCGATCAACGAACTCCGCGAGCCTCTTCACGATGAAGTCATTTCAACCGTACTTCGAATTGAAGGTGATCGACTGGTCGCGGTTGACGCCGATTTCCAGCGGCTTGTGCTGAGCAGCGATCTCAAATCCGTGAAGTCGGCCAAGCGGCGTGAGGATTGGGTACGCACCCTGCGAGGCCATTGGTTCCGCCACAAATCTGAGCTTGAAAAGTGCTTGAAGCAGCAAGAGAAGTCCCTGCGTGGCGTTCTGGAAGGACGTGCCAAGACTGCCCTAGTTCGGGAACTTGGCGCAGCAAAGGAGAGTTACCAGTACCGGCTGCGAGAACTCAAGGACCGCAGCCGCGAGCAGGAGCTTGGCAAGCTTGCCAACGCACTCGCGCGCCAGCAGGCAGAATCTGTGCAGCCAAGCTTGTTCGAGGAAATACAACAGGAATCAAAGCTGCGGGTGCAGGAGATCGAGGAGCAGATGGCGGTGCTGCGTCAAGACGTGGAGCGCACCCGCGATTTGCTCACGAAAGAACAGGAGTACCGCCTGAAAATCTTACTGCCCAAGCGCTACAGCTTGCTCGAAGGGGCACAGGGAATCCGAGTACTACCCCTTGCCCTGACCTACATTGTTCCGGCCACGGCAGAGGATCTTCGCCCATGAGCCAGAACGATACGGCACATGCGTGGTGGTCGCGACTTCGTCATCAGGGGCTTCTATTGTCTCCAGTAGTAATGATCGAGCGCTACCCAAGTGCGCCCCCGGCTGCGCCCTTCCATGCCAAGAATCGACTACGCGATGCTCATACACGATTCAGTGCGACCACCGGCCGCGATGAACACGATCAGGCGGCAGTGTTGGGCTTCGTCGATGCCGTGCTGGAGCAGTTCGTCGGCCATGATGCCGCTCATCTCGCGAAGCAACACTCGATTCCCGAAAAGCTCACCGTGCCTGTCCGTATCGGCAGCAAGACGGAGACCATCCGGCCCCACCGCGTCCTATATTCGGATAACACCTGCCAGACGCCAGCGTTGCTAGTGATGGCGGATCCGTCACCGCAGGTTGGCCGAGGCCGAGGCCGAACGAAGTACGCCCACTTGCTCGAACTGCTGCGTGGTACCGGCCATCGCCTCGGGCTTCTAACCAACGGCCAGCAGTTCCGCCTTGTCTATGCGGGATTGGACTTCGAGTCGTGGTGTGAGTGGGAGAGTGATCGCTGGTTTGATGACGGCGAAGGCACCGAGGAGCTTCTTGGCTTTCGGCAACTGCTGGCTCCCCAGCCGCTCAGGGAAGTGACGGTCGGCGTCGAGAAATTGCTGGATGCCGTTGAGGAATCTCGCAAGAGGCAGGCAGACCTTTCAAGCGTGTTGCGCGAAAACGTCCGACAGGCCGTGGAGTACATTCTCGAAGAAGTCTCCACCGCCAATCGCACGAACACAGATTTGTTCAAGGCCCTCGTTGCGCATGGGTCTGATCGGCCACTGACCGACACCGAAGCCCACGAAGCGCTGATGCAAGCGACGGTGCGCATCGTCATGCGGCTGGTCGTATGCCTTTTCGCCGAGTCGCGCCAACTGCTTCCGGTGAACGATCCCATCTACGCACAGTCCTACGGCGTGCGGTCACTCTACGACCTCCTCGACGAAGCTGCGAGAGTCGAAGGGGGTACCCACGTCCTTTTCAATCGCCAAACAGCATGGCCTCGGCTGATGGCTCTCTTTCGTCTGATTCATGGCGGTTCCGGGCACGGTGGTTTCCCATTGATGCCTTATGGTGGCGTCCTATTCCGCCCCGGCGACGACACTAGCAGCGACGCTGTGGCTCGGGCGCTGCATGTTTTGGAGCATGCCGTCACGGTCGGCGACTCGACGATCTACTACGTCCTTCGCAAGCTCCTGCGCGGGCTGCTGCCGGTCATTAAAGGGAAGTCGAAGACGTTCGTCGAAGGCCCCGTCGATTACACGGATCTCCGCACCGAGTTTATCGGCTTGATCTACGAGGGGCTTCTCGACTATCGCTTAAAGCGAACGGACGAACACATTGGCCCACAGATCTTCCTCAACCTCGGTCGAGAACCTGTGTTGCCGTTGTCTCGCCTGACCGACATGCTCGCTCACGACAAGAAGAGGCTCAAGGATCTGTTGATCACACTGCGTAAAGAGAAGGTCATGGCGTCTGCTGCCGACGAAGAGGAGGCGGAGGGCACCGAAGAAGGGGAAGAGCCCGAAGAAGGCGCGGAGGAGGCCAACGAGGAGATTGTCGCCGAAACTGATCAGACCGAAGCAGTGCAGCGCACCGGCGACTACCTCGACTCGGTGGAATCCGCGATCAAGTGGGCGAAAGAGGCCGTCCTCCTCGCGGCGATCGTGAGCAAGCAGGGCAAGAAGGAAACCGACAGCGAGTACCAGTGCCGCGTTGAAGCCGAGGCCAAGCGCCTCATCAAGCGAGTGGTCGCCGTCGGCGAATTCTACCTCGTTCGCGCGGGAAACACTCGCAAGGGCACCGGCACATTCTACACCCGGCCTCAACTCGCCGTGCCGACCACACATCGAACGCTGGAGCCGCTGTGCTACGACAAGGACAAAAAGGGATTTCTCACCCCCAAAACGCCCGAGACGATTCTGGGCCTGAAGGTGTGCGACCCGGCGTGTGGCAGCGCTTCATTTCTTGTGGCGGCGCTGCATTACCTGACCGACTCCCTCTACAAGTCGCTCTGCCATCATTGCAAGCTCGACGACCCAGAAAAGTCGAAAAAGATCACGCTGCCATTCGGTCTCCCGCGCACCAATGGTGAGTCGGATCGGCTGCTGCCTTTTTCTCCGGATGATCCGCAGCGTGGCCACACCTTCGCGGATCGCGTCAAGGCCCTGCTGCGGCGGCATATCGTCGAACGGTGTATCTACGGAGTGGACATCAACCCACTCGCTGTCGAACTGGCTCGGGTGTCGCTTTGGGTCGAGACACTCGATCCCGAACTGCCGTTTTCGTTTCTCGATCACAAGATCAAGGTCGGCAATTCGCTGGTCGGCTGCTGGCTCGACCGCGTGGAAGACTATCCCCTCAAGGCGTGGGAGCGCGAGGGTGGCGACGGCCCGAAGGGGCAGCGCACCCAACGGATCGAAACCTTGCTCAAAGGCGAGAAAGTTGGGAACCGACGCACCGGCGATGGGCAAATCAAGCAGGAGATGCGCGAGATCATCCAAACTAGACTTCAGAAGCTCCCTGCGCTCTTCCCCAACGAACTGACAACCACGGTGAGCGCCGTGGCCGAGGCTCGGGCCGAGTACGAGATGCTCCATGACATGCCCCTCGCCGACCCCGAAACACGCGAACGGTTCTACCGGGACCACATCGCAAACAGCCCAACCATTTGCAAGCTTAAGGACGCAATGGATGAGTGGTGCGCGGTCTGGTTCTGGCCGACCGACGAGGACTCGCTAACCCACGCGCCGACCCCACGTACTTTTCATGCGGGGGCTTCACTGTGCGCTGACAATGTGCTGGCTATTTCAGGTCATGTCCGGTTCTTTCATTGGGAATTGGAGTTTCCTGACGTGTTCTCCTCGCAACGGCAGGGATTCGACGCTATGATCGGGAATCCCCCGTGGGAGGTCATGAAGCCGAACTCCCAAGAGTTCTTCAGCGACTTTGACCCGTTGTACCGAACCTACGACAAGCAGACTGCGCTACGGCAGCAGGAGAAGATGTTTGCCAGCATTGCCGGCCTTGAGGGCCAGTGGGCCGAGTACAACGCACGATTCAAAGCGTTAGCAAATTGGGCCGCCGACGTAGCCAATGCCTTTGAGGTCAGTCTGGCGCGTGGCAATGAGCAGAAGGCCCTCAAGGAGACGTGGGAGAAGCATCGGCAGAAGCGCGTCGGGTTCGCGGACCCGGCACATCCCTTTCGCCTTCAGGGCAGCGCCGACCTCAATTCCTACAAGATGTTTGCCGAGATCTTCTGGAGTTTGCTGAAGCCGAATGGTCGCCTCGGCGTTATTCTGCCGACGGGAGTCTACTCTGACGCGGGTACCCGTAACATGCGAGAGGAATTCCTCTTCAGCGGTCGCCTCGAATTTGTTTACGCCTTCCAAAACGAGAAACGTGTGTTTGCCGCTGCCCATCACTCGTTCAAGCAGGTTGCGCTCTTGGCGACGAAGGGTGGTTCGACGGAGTACTTTCGAGTCCGGTTTCGCTTGGGCGTAGGAGACTCGCCGCAGGCTCACGAAATCACGGATGACATCCTACGTCACGATGGCCGTGCAATGCGCTTCACGCCCGAGGATGTTCGCAGAAATAGCCCGAACACACTCAGCCTCGTTGAACTGAAGAGCCAGCGCGACCTCGAAATCTTTCGCACCATCTACGATCACTCGTTTCGAATCGGCGACAAGGTGCCGGGCTGGGTTGTGGCGTTCGCCACTGAATTCCATATGACCAACGATTCCAAGCTCTTTCCATCGCTGGAAAAGTGGGAGGCGAAGGGATACGAGCGGGATGAGTTTGCCAGATGGATCGGGCCTAACGAGGAGGTGGCATTGCCACTATATCAGGGTGGGATGATCCACCACTTTGATCCCGCATTCAAGTCATGGCTGGCCGGAATGGGGCGTTCTGCCGAATGGCGCTTTGTACCGACTGACGATAAGCAGATTCGACCGAAATTCTGTATGGCTGAGGAGGTCTTTCATAAGCACGTCGGGCATCGTCGGGAGATCAAGGTGGCGCTACGCAACATCGCACGCTCGACCGACGAGCGGTCTCTTATCTGTGCCGTGGTGGACCCTGTGCCTTGCGGTCACTCACTGTCAGTCCTCAAACCAGAGGCCATT
>DASRSQ010000810.1:0-2779 GCA_035656475.1 Gemmataceae bacterium
CCCCAACTTCTGAGGAGAAATACTAAGTTAGGCCGCCTTGCTCGATTTGCCTCCGAAGCCGATGCGGCCCAGGATCATCGACGCGATGCCGGCATCCTCGTCTTCTTCCTCTTCCTTGCGTTTGCGTTCGCGTCGACGGTCGAGGAAAAACTGGAAGCCGAAGCCGAAGAGCGAGCCGATGCCGCAGAGGATCGTGACCATCAGGGCGTTTTCTTCGCTCCAGACAACGGCGTCGATGGTCTCGCGATAGTGGAGCAGGGCGAGCGTGCCGTAGGCGATCAGCACGGTGCCGAGGAAACTCGTGAGCGCCATGAAGAACCAGCGGAAGAGCAAGAGGCCAAGCAGGCCGCCGATGAGGAAGCAGACGACCTGCTGGTTGAGCGTGGGGAGCGCGAAGTGGATGATATAGACCGCGCACAGTCCCGCGGCGGCAAAGGTGACGACGCGCACCAGCGCGAGTGCGAGCACGCCCGCCGCAATTGCCAGGAGCACCGCGACGACGATCGGTTGCACGTGCCAGGCGCCGGCTTCGAGCAGGCCAAAGACGCCGGCGAGGACGGTGGCGGACAGGACGATCCAGAAACGATGACTCCACCAACCCAGGAGCCAGAGCAAAAGTCCGGTGGGCAAAAGCGCGATCAACAGTCCCAGCGACAGACCGCACAGGTCCGCCAGGATATCGCTCGCAATGATCGACATGCGGTCGAGGGGCCTCCTGAAATCCGCTCGCTGAATAGATGATTCGCGTCGGCGTGTCAAGCGCAGTCGTTTTCGCCCATTTGCCCCCGCCTCATTTATGGCCTACGCTTGTTCAGATTCACCAGAATCCGTGCGCGCGGAAGCGAGGAGTCGATGGCGCCGCGTTTTCTCTGTCTGCAAGGACATCTCTGGTCGTATCCAGAGGACGCCGGCGAACGCCCCGACAAGGCGATCTTCTGTCCCACCTGCGGCCTGCGGCTCTATACCGAAGCCCAGGCGGCCTCGATCCCGGTGCGCTCGCAGCATTTCTTTCCCAGCCCGCCCACCCCAATGAATAGCATCGGGGCTGACCCCGCGCCCGCCATCCAGGCCAACGACATCGAGGCGATCCCCGGCTACGAGCTGCTCGGCATCCTGGGCCGCGGCGGCATGGGGATCGTCTTTCGCGCGCGCCAGCTTTCGCTCAAGCGCCAGGTCGCCCTCAAGATGATTCTGACGGGACGGCAGGCGCGCCCCGCGGAGCGAGCGCGCTTTCAGCGCGAGGCAGAGGCCGTCGCCCGGTTGCAGCATCCGAACATCGTGCAGATTTACGAGGTCGGCGAGCAGAATGGATTGCCGTACTTCTCGCTGGAATTCGTCAACGCCGGCAGCCTGGCGCAGTTCCTGGGCAACCAGCCGCAATCCCCGCGCATGGGGGCCGCCCTGGTCGAGGAACTGGCGCTGGCGATGCACTACGCTCACAAACGCGGCATCGTGCATCGCGACCTCAAGCCGGCCAACATTCTCCTGCACCTCGACGAAAGCGCCATCTTCAAGGATGGCCAGCTGACTGACTCCGGGGCTTTTCGCAACCTGCTCATGTATGTGCCGAAGATCACCGATTTCGGCCTGGCGAAGCATGTCGGTGGCGAGGAAGCGTTTCGCGGCACAATCGTCGGCACCCCGAGCTACATGGCCCCGGAGCAGGCACGTGGCACGTCTGGCGAGATCGGGCCCGCCGCGGACGTGTACGCGCTCGGCGCGATCCTGTACGAGATGCTGACCGGCCGGCCGCCGTTCAATGCGGCCACGCCCGACGAGACGGCGCAGCAGGTGCTTGGCCAGGAGCCGCCGCCACCAACGCAGATTCAGCCGCGCGTGCCGCGCGATCTCGAGACGATCTGCCTGGTGTGCCTGCAAAAGAATCCGGCCCACCGCTACGGCAATGCCGAGGCCCTGGCGGAAGATCTGCGCCGCTTTCTGGCGAACGAGCCGATCCTTGCTCGCCGTACGCATCTGCCCGAACGTGTGGTGAAGTGGGCAATCCGTCGCCCCTTGATGGCGACGCTGAGCCTGGTTTTGCTCATCGCAACGCTGTTGTTGTGGTGGACCTGGTGGCAGCGCGTGACGGAGTTCCAGCAAGAAAAGCAGCAACTCGTCGTCGCCTTGCAGAGCAGCGAGGATCAGCTCTTGCAAGCGATTCAGACGATCGACCAGATGGCGGATCAGCCAGATCGCGTCGACCGGTTGCCGCTCTTGAAGGCGAAGGCGTTTTACGAGCATCTGGTCGATCAGGACGGCCCGCCCGCTCGTGTTGCCTTGGCGCATTACCGTCTCGGCAGAATTCATGAGCGCCTCGGAGACGATGAGGAGGCCCAGGCATCATATCGAGAAGCCATCGCACGCTGGGAGAAGCTGGCGCAAGACTGGCCCGCCGATCTCGCCTATCCTTCGCATCTACAAGATGGACGCGAAAGGTTGCAGCGACTCGCTGGCAGAAGGAAGCCGTGAGTTAACGACGATGTAGGCAAACGTTGTGTGCCGTGTCTTTGCGTGCACGGTAGTGCTCTCGGTAATCCCGGCATTTCGGCAAGTTTGTAGTCCAAGGGCCTCGCTGACGTGCTGTCTTGCTTGGTCCCACTGCGTTGCAAGTGCGCCGATCCGCGCGAGATTCAAAATTCGCAACCCAAATCTAAGCCTTGACAGCGCACTAGTGTCCCGTCAAGGCTTAGCTGAGGGATCGCGAATTTTTGGAAGCTGACCTTCGGGACCATTCTACAGCCCCAATTCTCGCGGAATGGTCCCGAAGGTCAGCTTCCAA
>DASRSQ010000811.1:0-6116 GCA_035656475.1 Gemmataceae bacterium
CGGCGTGCGGCCGATCGGCGACTGGTCGATATCGATCACCTTGTCGACATGCTCGGCCCCGTCGATGCGCTCGCAGAGCGATGCAGCGGGAAGCACGACGGACGAATCCTCCTCGGACTCATCGTCCTCTTCGCCGTTCATCCTTCCGCCTTCCGCCTTCATCCTTTGCATGAGGATGTCGTTGACGAGCGACGACTTGCCGGAGCCGGAGACGCCAGTGACGACAACGAAACAGCCGAGCGGAATATCGACAGTGAGGTTCTTGAGATTGTTGTGTTTCGCGCCGACGATGGTGATCTTGCGCTCGCCGAGCTCGCGCCGCTTTGGCGGAATGGCGATCTCTTTGGCGCCGCTGAGATACTGGCCGGTGAGACTGTCGGACTTCTTGACGACATCGTTGTAGGCGCCGGCAGCGACGACGTGGCCGCCGCGGACGCCGGGGCCGGGGCCGAAGTCGACGATGTAGTCGGCGGCGCGCATCGTGTCCTCGTCGTGTTCGACGACGAGGACGGTGTTGCCCATGTCGCGCAGCTTTTCGAGGCTGCGCAGCAGCCGTTCGTTGTCGCGCGGATGCAGGCCGATCGATGGCTCATCGAGGATGTAGAGGACGCCGACGAGGCCGGAGCCGATCTGGCCGGCGAGGCGGATGCGCTGGGCCTCGCCGCCGGACAGGGTTGGAGCGGTGCGGTCGAGCGAGAGGTAATGGAGGCCGACGTTGAGCAAGAAGTTGACGCGAGCGCGGATTTCCTTCAGCACCTCGGCAGCGATCTGGCGCTGCACAGGTTCGAGGGAACTTTCCAGTCTCCCCTCTCCCCCGGAGGGGAGAGGGGTGCTCATCGCTGACTGCCGGTTCAAGCCACGCCGCGAGATCGCCGATTGGCAGCGCCTCGGTTTCGATTAGCGTCCGATCACCGACGCGCACGGCGCGGGCCTGTGCATTGAGGCGATGGCCATCGCAGGTGGGACAGCGCATCACGCGCATGTACTTCTCGAGTTGCAACCGACGCGGGCCCGCCGCTGTTTTCTTGAAACTGCTGAGCAGTTGCGGGATGATGCCTTCCCAGGTGCCGCCGTGCTTCCAGACGCTGCCGCCGCGCTGCTTCCATTCGAAGGTGATGTGGCGATCGCCAGTGCCGTGCAGCAAGATTGCCTGTTGCTCCGGCGACAACTTCTTCCATGGCTTTCTGACATCGATGTCGAAGGTGCTGGCGACGCCCTCGTAGATGTGTTTGCGCCAGCGGCCCATGCCGCGCATTGGGCCGACGATGGGAATCGCGCCGTCGTAGAAGCTGATGTCGGTGTTCGGGATCAGCAGGTCCGGATCGAACGAGTAGCGAGTGCCGAGGCCGTCGCAATCGAGGCACATGCCATGCGGGCTATTGAAGCTGAACAATTGCGGCGACGGTGGCTCGTAGCTCTTGTTGCAATGCACACACGCGTAGTGTGCGGACAGAATGATGTCGCGAGAAAGCGCGGCCTGGGCGGGCGCGGCTCCTGCCGAGCCGACGCCGCGCGGTGATTTGCGCGATGGCAATTCGTCTTCGCGCGACGCAGGCTCGGCAGGAGCCTCGCCCTCCCGGTCGCCTTCGCCTTCGATGCAAACAATGATGTTGCCATCGGCCAGGTTCAGCGCTTGCTCGACCGCTTCCGCCAAGCGTCCGCGCACTTTCGCATCGACGCTCAGGCGATCGACGACGATCGCGATGTCGTGCTTGATGCGGCGATCCAGTTTGAGCTCGTCGGTCAGCTTCACGACCTTGCCATCGACGCGAGCACGCAGGTAGCCGCGCTTGAGCATGTCCTGGAACAGGTCCTTGTATTCGCCCTTCTGCCCGCGCACCACTGGCGCCAATACCAGGAACTTCGTTCCCTCCGGCAACGCCAGGATGCGATTGAGGATCTGCTCGCGCGACTGTGCGGTGATTGGCCGGTCGCAGATCGGGCAATGTCCCTGGCCGATACGGGCGTAGAGGACGCGCAGGTAATCGTGGATCTCGGTGATCGTGCCGACGGTGGAACGCGGATTCTTGCCGGCGGTCTTTTGCTGGATGCTGATCGATGGCGACAGGCCCGCGAGGTAATCGACGTCCGGCTTCTGCAGCTGGCCGAGAAACTGGCGTGCATACGACGACAACGACTCCACGTAGCGGCGCTGTCCCTCGGCGTACAGAGTGTCGAACGCCAGCGATGACTTGCCCGAACCGCTGACGCCAGTGAAGCAGATGAGCTGATTGCGAGGCAGTTCGAGGTCGATATTCTGCAGATTGTGTTCGCGGGCGCCGCGGATGACGATGTTGGCGGAATCCATGTCGCGGATTATTCCTTCGTCGCAAATTCGGATGTAAACGATTGTGCACGTTTTTTCTAGTTTACGGATTCGGCGAGGTCTACTTCCAGTCCGGCGGCGCAAAACACGCCTGGCCAGACGCTTAGGAATCTCGGCTGGCGTGGGACACCTGCGCTCGGTATATATTGGTAGAATGCCGTGCTAACGAATTTGGAACCTTTCACGTGTCATGCACGTCCCATTTGCAGTAGGACACCGTGAGTTCAGACGATAACCGCTTGATCAGCGAGTCCCGCAAGGGCAACAGCGCCGCGTTTGGCGAGCTGGTGTTGCGCTATCAGGATCGTCTTTTTAACTCGGTGCTGCGTCTATCCGAGAATGCCGAAGACGCACGGGACGTGGTGCAAGAAGCCTTCCTGAACGCCTACCTTTCGCTCCACTCATTCAAGGGGGACTCGCTGTTTTTCACCTGGTTGTATCGCATCGCGATCAACACGGCGATCAGCATGAAACGGAAGAAACGCGTCGTGCTGCGGATTCAGCCGGCGGCGGAAGGGGGAGCGGAACCGCTGGATTTGTCCGAGACGAGCCGGCCCGGGCACGCGATTGAGATGGAGGAAGAGGAACGCCGGGTGCAAGGCGCTCTGGCCAAGCTGTCGCAGGAGCATCGCTCGGTCCTGGTGATGAAGGACCTTGACGGGATGAAGTACGAGGAGATTGCCGACATCCTCGACGTTCCCGTCGGCACCGTTCGCAGCCGTCTGCATCGAGCCCGCCTGGAGCTGCGCGACGTCTTGCTGCCCGAAAGTAAACCCGATGAGCCGTGATCGGCTCGGCATTCGCAGTGACGAGAATATCATGCTTTCCGAACAAGTCACCCAACTTCTGACGGCCTTCGTCGATGGCGAGCTGACGCCGCGCGAACGCGCGGAGGTGGTGCGGCTACTGGAGAAGTCGTCGGAAGCGCGGGAGATGTTGCGCCAGTTGCAGGAGAACGCCCACAAGATCAAGCAGCTGCCGCGTCGCAAGGTGGAACCGAGCCTGGTCGACGAAATCATGCAGGCGATTGCGGAGCAGAAAGCCCAGCGCGCAGCGCCGGTCCGTCGTGCGCGCCGGCGCTGGCTGCCGTTCTTGACCGCGGCGATGGCGGCGAGCCTGATGCTGTGCGTGCTCAGCGTACTGGCCTGGCGAACTTTCCGCACGGACGAACCGGTGAACAATCCGATCGTGCAGAATAGTCCGGACAAGAAGTCGGACCCGGTTACTCCGCCGCCGGTGACGCCGCCGACGGTCTGGAGGCCAAATCCGTTGCTTGGGCCGTTGGTAGAAGGAACCGTCGAGAACTTCGCAAAGGCGCCGGTGCCTGAGACGGGGTTCAGTGCCCGATTTGCGGAGTTGCACCCGGACAAGGGGGCCAAGAGCGCGGACCTGGCCATGGAGTTGCAGAAAGATCCGACCGTTCAGCTCGACATCACCGTCAAGAACAACGCCATGGCGATGGCGCGTCTCAAGGACGTGCTCAAAGATCGCGGCATCACACTCGTCACCGATCAATCCGCGGCCAAATCACTTACCAACAAAAGCCAGGCCAAGGTCGAGTACCTCGTCTACGCCGACAGCCTGACGCGTGATGAGTTGACGAAGCTGATGGGAGATCTGGGCCAGTCCTATGTGGTCGGCGCCAACAACAACCAACGCACGGAGCAGTCACCCTATCAAAAGGTCACGGTCGCTCCGATCGCGAAGACGGAAATCCAGAGGGTCGCCAAGTTACTCGGCGTCGACCCGGCCACGCTCGAGATGAAGGGCAAAGAGCCGAAGGCAGACGCGAAGCGTCAGGTGATTCTGCTGCCGACTGCATCCGGCGGTCAGCCATCCGCCGAGGTGCGTCAATTCGTCAACCAGCGCCGTCCGCAGCCCGGCGCGGTGCCTGTGCTGATCAAAATCCGCCAGGAATAAAGGATGAAGGCGGAAGGATGAACATAGATGATTCATGCTTCATCCTTCCGCCTTCATCCTTCATCCTTATGCCAAGTCCTTCCCTTCGCATTGACACAGAATCGCGCTTTCGACTATATCGCGCACTGGAGGCATTTCGTCTCACGGATGAGGTTGAATCATGCTGCGCGGGATTCGCTGGTTCGGATGCGTGTGCGTTCTCGGACTGATCGTCGCCGGCTGCAAGAAGGCCGAGGACGCGCCCAAGAAGGAAGAGCCGAAAGCGATCATTCCGCCCGCCAAGCGCGACAACAACGGCAAGCCGGTGCCCGCCCGGGTCGTGGCCCGAACCAAGGCGCCGACGCTTTTGCCGTTCAAGGACGCCGTCATCCTTGGCGACAATGCGCCGGTCGGCGTGAAGCCGCCGCCGGACGTGACAGTCACCGGCAAGAGCACCGCCAAGCTTTACGAAAAGATCGCGAAAGAGTGGGACACCGTCTCGTTCACGGACAACGACGGCAAGCCAATTCGCTACAAGGCGATCATCGCGACGGATCTCGGCGACGTGCATCTCGACCTGCTCGGCGATTCCGCTCCCAACCACGTCCGCAGCTTCGTCTGCCTTGCCAAGGCCGGCTACTTCGATGGCCTGTCGTTCTACTACAGCATGAATCGCCTGGTCGATGGCTCGCAGGTCTCGTTCATCGAAGCGGGTTGTCCGCTCAACCTTGGCGACGAAGGCAACGGCAGCATCGGCTACTGGCTGCGGCCCGAAATCGATCGTCGCCTCACCCATGAAGCAGGCGTACTCGGCGCGTGCCAGGCCAGCGATCCGAACTCGGCTGCGTGCCGATTTTACCTGACGGCCGGCACCATACCAAGCTATGATGGCACCTTCACCATCTTCGGCCGCGTCACGCAAGGTCTGGACGTCGTACGTACAATCAATAGAAGAGAGGTGCAGGATCTTGACCGCCTCCGCCAACCGGTGTTGATTCGCAACGTGACCATTCTCACTGCGCCGGATTAGAGGATTCCATGAACAAGAGCAGTTGCAAGGCCGAAGTCGAAAAGGCCCAGCAGGACATCGATTTCGCCAAGAAGACGTACACCGTCGAACTCACCACCAGCAAGGGCCCGATTCGGCTCGGCTTCCTCCCGGACAAGGCGCCAGGGCACGTCAAGAACTTCCTCGCCCTCTGCAAGATCGGCTTCTACGACGGCCTGACCTTTCATCGCGTCATCGAAGGCTTCATGATCCAGGGGGGCTGCCCGCAAGGCACCGGTACCGGCAGCGGCGGCTACCAGATCAAGGCGGAGTTCAACAACACCCCGCACGCCGCCGGCGTCCTGTCGATGGCCCGCAGCAGCGATCCGAATTCCGCGGGCACGCAGTTCTTCATTTGCCATGAGGACGCGAACTTCCTCGACAACCAGTACACCGCCTTCGGCAAGGTCCTCGACAAGGAATCGCAGGACACGGTCAACGCGATCGCCCTGGTGAAGACGCGCAACGACAAGCCGATCGAGGCGGTCACGATCAAGAAGGCGGAAGTAAAAGAAGCCGCGAAGTAGCGAGATCGTGAACGCGTCGCGTCCAATCGATCAAACACGCCGCGTCTCGAGAGGTTGGGAGGGGTCCCACGCAAAGTGAAGCTGTGAACCTGGTCAGGCCGGAAGGTGCAGCCATAAGCGGTGGATCTTGTGTAGTGGAGTGCCTCTCCTAACCATCTCGCGACGTAAGCGTCACAAGGCCCACGGATGATCTCCGTGGGCCTTTCCTTTTGTGTGCCAGGTATGGTCTGCTTCAGGAGGTGCGAGTCCTCTGCGGGCGGGGATGGCCCGGACCGCAAGGCTAGGCAAGGGTGTCCGTCGCGAGGCGGAATCTGAA
>DASRSQ010000812.1:0-4536 GCA_035656475.1 Gemmataceae bacterium
GCCGATGACGTTGATGTACCAGTCGATGCCGCCGAACGGAAATCCGAGAATGAGGTCGAGCAGGAAAAGAAGCAGCAACAGTCCGGCGACGCCGAGCGACCCCCAGCAAAGCCATTTTTCCATCGACGACCCTTTCGGCGCTCCAGGACCCCGGCGGATCGCGCGTGGAACACGGTCGCCGGATGAAGCACCATTGTAGCGGTTACTTCGTATGATGCAACCGGCCAGATATGAGGTTTCCGCAAGATGCGGGGTGAAGGCGCGACCGATGTGCTGATTGTTCCGATTCGGCGGAAGATTCGTTCACAGGGCGAAATTATTTCATCTCTGACCGCGCTATCTCACTTCCTGGTGCCGACTGCATTGATCGAAATGCAGAGCGTCATTCGGCTGGCGAATGGCCGACGAGGGTCAGGCCGATGCCGATCTGAGCATTGGTCGCCTTGCCGTTGACGACGATGTTGCTCTTGGAATTGACGACCCAGTGCCCCTTCGGGCGAGAGGCAATTTCGGGCGTCTTGCCGGGCTTGGTGTTGCCCCACAGCATGAAGACGGCGGGGTGGGCGAGTTCGAGGCTGTCGCCGCTGCGATCGATCAGTCCCTTCGCGTCCATCAGGCCGGGCTTCGTGTCGTCCTTGGCAAAGACGAGCAGGCCGAAGTCCTGGAACTCCGAGATGTCCGCGGTGTGCTTGCCATCGGTCGGCTGATAGGCGAGGCGCATCGTGTAGACGCCCGCTTTGATCTTCTGCTTGCGGTAATCGGTCCACGCCTCATGGAACTGGACGGCAGCGACGATTTCCGTCTGCTTCACTTCGCGCCAGGTGATGCCGTTCTTGATTTGCTCCGGGGTCGCGTCGACGGGAATGTCCTTGCGGAACCAGACATCGCAGATGGCCTTGCCGTTGCCGTCGAGAAGTTGCACGGAGGTATCGGAGAGCAACTTGCGAATACCTTCGCTTACCTCCTTGGGCGCGGCCGTCGTCGTGGTCTTGATCGTGTACTTGCCCCCCTCTTGCGAGGAAGCGACGAGCGCGTAGGCAACGATGCAATAGGCGACCGGGATCAGGCAGCGCAAAGTGCGGATCATGGGATCTCCGAAATGCCGCTTGCGGCTTCGCGCTCGCCGAAACATCTCAGCGAGCGCGAAGCCGCACGCGGCGGGGGAAGAGATTAGCGCGTCTCGAAGGAGCCGACGTAACCGGCGCGACGATCGCTGTCGCTCCAGGTTTCGCCGAGGCCTTGGCCGCGGAAGGCGTGTTCGACGATGCCGGCCGGGATTGCTTTGACATTGTTCGCCATCGGCGGATAGAAGGCGAACTCGTTGCCACATACTTTGTCATGCTCGGTGTTCAGACAACGCGTCGTCACCTTGGCGACAGTGGCGTCCACCTCGGCACACGCATTCTTGGTGCACGGGCAGAAGTTGATCTTGATCGCATCGCTATGGACGCGAACCACGTTGGCGACCAGCTTGCCGCCTTGCTGTTGAGCGAAGCGAACGAGCGCGTCGCGCTGCTCGGCTGTCGCCTTCTTGTCGACGATGACGACAGCCTTGGCCGGCGCGTGTTGTTCGAGGCCAATGGTGTTGCTCGCGCAGATGACCGCAACGACGCTCAGGCCGTCGAGCTTGACATCGCCGATCTGCCCCTTGTCGATGCGCCAGGCCATGACGCCTTGCTTGCCGCCGATGTTGAAATCCGCATTCGCGAAGCACGGGCCGGTCCAGACATCGCAGGTGCGTGCCTCGACATAAATCCCCTTCGCTGAGACAACCGCGGCCTTGTCGGCGGCGAAGCCATGGGAGGCGATGGCGAGAGTCGCGCCGAGGGTCAAAAGCGCGAACGAAAGCTTGCGAATCATTGCGGAGATCTCCCCAAAATGAAGTAGGCGGGACAAGCGTATTCTCAACGACAGACAATGTCGCGTCAAGGGCGAAACCCTATTCACCAGACAAGCGTCAATATCGTCCGCTCGGCGGTTTAGCGCACGTGATCGCCTCAATCGCGCGGCGCCCCGGCGAGACGTGGCGTGCGCTAAACCGCCGAGCGGATAACGAGGACGCTTGTCGGTGCGTCACGTCAGTGCAGCACACCCTGGGCTCGCAGCGAATCCATATCGGCGCCGGTGTACACGATGACCTTGCGCGGATTGATGAACAGCCAGCAGAATGAAGCGGTGAAGAACAGCGAGGCGGAGAAGACGAGTGCCAGCCCCCAGTCGCCGCGCGTCTCGGCGAGATAGCCGATGATCGGCGGCGCCAGCGCGGTGCCCAAGTTGCCGATGCCGTTCATGAACCCGGAGACGGTGCCGGCGTAACGATGGCCGATGTCGAGTGATGTCGACCAGCTGACGGCCATGGCGAAGTCCTTGCCGAACGACGCGACGCACAGACAGGCGACCGACAACACGGGAAAATCTCGTAGTGCCAGTGCGAGCAGGAAAAAGCAGCCGCCGAGCGAGTAGGCGAGAGCGCCCTGGCCGGTGCGGCCCCAGCGCCGGCCCCAGACGCGCACCTGCCGATCAGTCGTGAAGCCGCCAGCCAAACACGCGATGCCTCCGAAAAACAGCGGCGCCGACTCGGCCAGCAGTAGCTCGAAGCCCTGCAAGTGCAATTCCGACGTGTAGTACTTGCGGTCCCAGGTGATGAAGAAACACCAGCCCGCGTTGCTGCACAGATACATCCCGCACAGCAACCAAAGATTCGCGGAACCGAACATGGTGCGCCATGCCAACGGCGGCTTCGGCAGCGCGTCGCCAGGCTCCACGATGTGATTGCGTTCCGCGTCGTTGACCGCGGAATGCTCCGCAGGATGATTGCGGAAGTAGCGGACGAAGAATATCACCCACAGAACGCCGACGATCCCGAACGCCATGAACGCGCCGCGCCAGCCGAATGGCAAGGCACACAGAGTCACCAGGTACGGCGCCATGGAACCGCCCCAGCGGCCGAACGCCCACAGCAGCCCCTGGGCGAAGCCGCGGCGGCCATACGGGAACCAGTTGCGCAGCGCCCGCGCCGTGTTGGGATACGCCCCGGCTTCCCCCATGCCAAACAGAAAGCGAACGATGAGCAGCAAGATCAGGCTGTCGAACACCAGCGGGATCGTCCGGAGCTGATCGGACACCAGCCACGGAAGCGGGATCTCGTAACCCAGGTCGTAGGTGAATTTCCAGACGCAGCCCGTGAGCACCGTGAAGAACGACCACCACAGGACGATTCGCGCCAGCACCGCGCGCGGTCCGAATTTGTCTCCCAACCAACCGCTGGGCACCTCGAACAGGGCATACGAAAGACCGAAGGCGCCGAACACGAGTCCGAAGTCCTTGGCATCAATGTCGAGCGACGTTTCCATGTCGCCGCGGACCGTCTTGATGCAAACGCGATCGATGTACGTCAGCATCGACAGACTGCACGCCCAGGCCAGCACCGAGTAGCGCACCAGCGTCGGCTTCTCGAGCGCGAGCGAAGCAGGCAACGGCGGTTGCCCCGCCGCAAAAGCGGTATCGCCCGAAACGGCTTGCGCGAGCGGTGGCGCGCCAGGCGCGATCGCGCCGTTCGCATCCGCGCTCGCTTCGTGACTGACAGGCGGTTGGCCGTCGTGCATTTCGCACCAGGTGGGAAAGTCAGGCGTGACAGCCAAGCTATCCGCAGCCGTTGCCTCGGTCAATGGTGCAAGGGAAAAAGCGCGGTCATATAATCCCACCGTCCCCTTACAACCTGTTGCAATCAACCAGAGGATCCTTCGAATGGAAACGCAAACCTACATCGCGATCGGCGTCACGCTCGCGGTGTGCGCGGTGCTCTTCTTCGTCTTCCTGTACCTGCAGGCCGGCGGCGATTTCGCGAAGGCCAGGCAAGCCAAAGAAATCGCCCAGCGTTATCTGAACGACGCGAAGTTTCAGGAAGCCGTCACCAAAGTGCTGACGCCTCCGCCTCCTCCGCCCCCGCCAAAGCCTTCCCCGGATCCGCTTTTGCTGTTGACGCTCATGCAACGCGAAGGCCGGCTCATCGACTTCCTACTCGAAAATGTCGATGGCGCCGACAACGAGACCCTCGGCGCCGGCGTGCGCACGATTCATCAGGCATGCCAGAAGGTGCTGCGCGAGCATCTCGACATGGAGCCCGTACTCAAGGGAGAAGAGAAATCGACCGTGGAAGTGCCGGTCGGCTTCGATCCGTCCGCGATTCGGCTGACCGGAAATGTCACCGGATCGCCGCCGTTCAAGGGGACGCTGGAGCATCACGGCTGGCGTGTCACGAAGATCAAGGTCAACAAACCTGCGGAAGGCCAGGATGGCTTCGTTCTGCAGCCCGCCGAAGTGGAACTGTCGTGACAACAAAAAAGGCCGGTCCACGTCGTGGACCGGCCTGATTCCGTTAGCTGCGAGCGTTAGAAGAAGACCCCGCCAACGGCACCGCCCATTCCGGGCATCATTCCGCCCATACCGGCCATGCCACCCATTCCCATCATACCGCCCATACCCATCATGCCCATGCCGGACATGCCCATACCGGACATACCCATCATGCTCATG
>DASRSQ010000813.1:0-5453 GCA_035656475.1 Gemmataceae bacterium
CAGCTTCGGCATCCTGCCCGATCATGATCTCGAGGTGATGGTCAGCTATGTGATCCACTTGTCGATTCGTGGAAAAGTCGAGAGTGACCTGCTGAGGGACTCGACCGTCTATGATCCCTCCTCGGGCACGTATTCGTTCAAAATCGATGAGGATGATGAGGATGCCCCGAAAACCGTTGCCGCGGCGGTCAAACGCTTGACCAAGAGCGTTGCCGAGAAAAGCCACATTGCGGTCGTGCAAGAGAATCCCATGGTCGATACCAGCTGGCGTTTCTCACAGCTACCTGGCATGGTGATCGCGCCGGGCGAGTACAAGGTCAAGGACCTGAAGGAATCGATGAAGCGCGGCAGGCTTCTGTTCGTGGGCGACGAGAAGCCCGGCGGCAAGGCCGGTATTTGCGTGAGCTGCCACGTCGATTTCGGGCGACAGGCGAAATACCGCGTCGATGACTGGGCGACGCTCGTGCGGCCCAACAATTTCACGCAGGGCGTCTTCCGCGGGGGACGCCGGCCCATCGACATCTACAACCGCGTCCACTCCGGCATCAACGGCTCGGGCATGGCCAACTTCGGCTCGGCTCTCACGTCTGACCAGATCTGGGACCTCGTCAACTTCGTTAGCGAAGGCCTCCCGTATCCTGCCATGCGCAAGGGCCTCGACATCAAATAATCATCGCTCGTCGGAGTGCGGCGATTTCTGGGTAGGAGATTTTCTCTCGTGGGCAATAAATTCTGGAGCATCCTGTTCGGCGTCGTCATGGCGGCGTGCTTCATCGGCTTCGCCATCTCCCCCTTCATGGGCTGGTGGCGTCCCGACGGCATCTCGTCCCACGCCGGCGATGTCGATTTCCTCTTCGATGTCATCCTCGGCATCACCGCCTTCTTCTTCGTGCTCACCGAAGGCATCCTCGTTTACTTCATGTGGCACTACGCCAGCGAAGAAGGCAAACACCCCGTCAGCCCGGCCAAGGATTTTCCCAACGTCCTCAAGCCGCTCGCCGGATTGCTCACCAGCCAGCACCACGTTGAGCTGGCGTGGACGCTCATCCCGGCGGCGATCCTGATCTACATCGCGGTGGCGCAGGTCGACACCTGGGCAAACATCAAGTACGAATCGCGCAAGAGCCACACCGAGAGTCCGACCGCATCACTGCAGGTCGCGGTCAGCGCACGCCAGTTCGAGTGGCGCATGCGTTATCCGACGGTAGCCCGCTACAAAAAATGGCAGAACGACAAGAAAAGCAGCGATGCGAAGACTGTAGATGAATTCAAGAAGGATTACGAGTCGTTCGGCAAGGTCCCGCAAGCGGACGACGTGCACGTTGTGAACGAGTTGCACATTTATCAGGACCATCAGATCATGGTCTGGCTCAGCACGCGCGATGTGATTCACAGCTTCAACTTGCCGAACTTCCGCGTCAAACAGGACGCCCTGCCGGGCAAGCTGATCCCCGTCTGGTTCAAGACCAAGGAGGGGAAGGAGTGTTGGAACACGACTTGGGATGCGGACAAGCATCGCTACGTCGACGGCGTCGACCCCAAGACCGGCAAGGTCGCGATGGATGCCAGCGGCAATCCGAGCAAGGAATTCATGTATGACATCGCCTGTGCCGAGTTGTGCGGCTGGGGCCACTATCGCATGATCGGCCGAGTGTTCGTCCACCAGAACGAGGCAGATTTCCTGAATTGGTTGAGCAAGGCGGAAGCGAACAACAAGCTCCGCACGCCGGATCGGTAAAACTCACCGCTTGCGGCTTCGTGTTCGCTGATACGATTCGGCGAGCGCGGAGCCGCAAGCGGCGATCATTGAGGTTCTCGCAAATGGATACGCATGCCGCGCACGGAACGGAACATGGCCATGCTCATCATGAGATTGGCTTCATTCGCAAGTACATCTTCTCCGAAGATCACAAGATCATCGGCATCCAGTTCCTCTTCACGAGCATCATCTTCCTCGGCCTGGGCGGCATTCTCGCCTTGCTGGTGCGCATCCAGCTTGCCTGGCCGCACGCCGAGATTCCGATTTTGTCGGACTACTTCAAGGACAATGCCGGTCGCATGTCGGAAGCGACCTACAACATGTTGTTCACGATGCACGCCTCGGTGATGATCTTCTTCGTGATCATCCCGTTCCTGACGGGCGCGTTCGGCAACTTCACGATCCCTCTCATGATCGGCGCCGGCGACATGGCGTTTCCCAAACTCAACATGATGTCGTACTGGATCCTCTGGCCCGCGTTCGTGATGATCTCGTTCTCATTCTTCGTCGATGGCGGCGCAGCCTCCTCCGGCTGGACCTCGTACCCGACACTCGCCAGCACCACCATGAATGCGGGGGAAGGCTTTCATTCGCCTGCCGCTCCCGGCTCGGGGCACGGCCAGATCTTCTGGCTTGCCTCGCTGCTTTGCGTCGGCGTCGGCTCGATGATGGGCTCGGTCAACTACATCACCACCATCATCAACATGCGTGCCCCTGGCATGACGCTCTACCGTATGCCGATGACGATCTGGGCCATGTTCATCACCGCCATCCTGCAGGCGTTCGCGCTCCCCGTGCTCACGGTGGCGCTGATCCTGCAAGTGCTCGACAAGACCATCGGCAGCACCTTCTTCATGCCGGACGGCCTCACCTTCGGCAACTGGTCCATTGACGCCGGTGGCGGCCAGCCGCTCCTGTGGCAGCACCTGTTCTGGTTCTACTCGCATCCGGCCGTGTACATCATGATTTTGCCATCGATGGGTATGGTCTCCGACGTGATCGCAACCTTCGCTCGTCGGCCGCTCTTCGGCTATCGTGCCATGATCTACTCGATCGCGGGCATCGCGGGGCTCGGTTTCATCGTGTGGGGCCACCACATGTTCCAGTCCGGCATGGACCCTCGACTCGGCACCGGCTTCATGCTCGCCACCATCATGATCGCGCTTCCCTCCGCGGTAAAAGTCTTCAACTGGCTCGGCACCATCTTCCGCGGCAACCTGCAATTCACGACGCCAATGCTCTTCGCGCTCGGCTTCGTATCGCTGTTCATCATCGGCGGACTCTCCGGTATCTTCATGGCGGCCACGCCGGTGGACATCTACATTCATGACACGTATTTCATCGTCGCCCACATTCACTACGTGCTCTTCACGAGCAGCCTCTTCGGCATCTTCGCGGGCATTTATTTCTGGTTCCCGAAGATGTTCGGCCGCATGATGAACGAACCGCTGGGCAAGGTGCACTTCTTCCTGACGTTCATTCTCGGCAACTGCGTGTTCTTCCCGATGCACATGGTCGGCGTCGCCGGCCTGCGTCGCCGCATCCCGGACATCACAGCCGGCGCCCTGGAAGGCCGGTTGTTGCCGCTCAACGAATTCATGAGCATTTCCGCGTTGCTGCTCGGCACCGTGCAGCTCATCTTCCTGGCGAACTTCTTGTACAGCCTGTTCCTCGGGCCCAAGGCGTCGCGCAATCCGTGGAACAGCAACACGCTCGAATGGCAGACTGGCGACCCGGTCCCGGGCCACGGCAATTTCGAGACGGTCCCGGTGGTGCAGTGCGGTCCCTACGAATACGGCGAGCACGGGGGCAAGGACAACTGCCCACAAACGGAGAAATGCGCGGTCCCCTCGTCGCATTGATATGGATTTCTCCCCTCTCCCTCTGGGAGAGGGGCCGGGGGTGAGGGCTGAACTTTCAGCGACTGCGTGCTTCTGCCCTCACCCCAACGCCTCTCCCAGTGGGAGAGGGGAGCCGAATATTCAATGCGAATGCCCGATGACAGTGGATTTGTAATGAACTTGGTTTCGAACAACTCTGATTCGCCGCGCTGGCTGCATTGGCTGGCGGTGTTGACCGCACTGTTGACGCTGCCGCTCTTGTTTCTCGGCGCCGGCGTCACCAGTCACGGCGTCGGCATGGTCGATCCGCGCGGCTTTCGGCCGCCGTGGGAAATCGTCAACGGCCTGCTCGAGAACAGCGGCCTCGACTGGCGCCTCGAATACGGCCATCGCACCTTCGGCTTTCTCGTCGGCATGTGCGGCATCGTGCTCGCCGTCGGCTGCTGGTTCGGCGATCGCCGGCCGTGGATCGGCTGGATGGGATTGCTCGCCCTGACACTGATCTGCATCCAGGGTTCACTCGGCATCTTCCGCGTCGACTACAACGCCCTGCATGGCCGCACGTTTGCCATGGTGCATGGCGTGTTTGCCCAGATCGTGTTCGCGGTCCTCGTGAGCATCGCGGTGCTGACGGCGCGTTCGGCGCGTTTTGCCGAGGATTGGGAGGCATCGCCTGCTCTCAAACGCTGGTCGCTGATAACGACGAGCATCATCTTCGGCCAGCTCGTGCTCGGCGGCATCACGCGGCATCAAGATTCGCTGCTTGGGCCGCGCGGCCATCTACTCGGCGCGTTCGTCGTCGTCATCGCCGTGATCTGGCTCTTGAAGCTAATCCGCGAAAGCGAGCGGTTCACGCTGGCCCGCGTTGCGTTCATGGGGCTGCTCGCATTGCAACTGCTGCTCGGCATGGAATCCTGGCTGTCGAAGTATTTCGTGGCCACCTCGGTGACGCATGAGGCGATTGTGCCGGTGCCGATGCATGCGGAATGGGTGCGGACGTTGCATTATGTCGTCGGCAGCATGATCTTGGCGACCAGCGTCAGCGTGGCGATCCTGGCCCAGCGGAAGCCCGTGCACGCGGTCGAGCCGATCCTGGAAACGTCGCGCCGGCTGGAGGGGGTTGCATGAACGTGAAGACGACGGCCCCCGTGTATGCCGCCGCAGCGTTGCCGTTGGTTCGCTCGCGCTGGCTGGATTTTCTGGAGCTGACCAAGCCGCGCATCACCTTGATGGTGCTGTTCACCGTCGGCATCGGCGCGCTGCTGGCGAGTCGCGGACCGCTCGACGTCTGGCAACTGCTGCATGCGCTGCTGGGCACGGCCCTTGTCGCTGCAGGAGCGAGTGCGCTCAATCAATGGCTGGAACGGGCGAGCGACTCGCAGATGCGGCGCACCGAGAATCGGCCGCTGCCTGCGGGCCGATTGAACGCCGGCGAGGTCGCGGTGTTCGGTTTCGCGCTGGGCGGCGTGGGCCTCGCCTACATGGCGCTGCTCTTGATTCATCCGCTGCCGACAATCCTGACGGCGGCAACGTTTTTCAGCTATGTGTTCGTGTACACGCCGCTCAAGCGGAAGACGACGCTGAACACGCTGATCGGCGCCGTGCCGGGCGCCTTGCCGCCGGTGATTGGTTGGACAGCAATGACGGGAACGCTCGATTCGCTGGCGGTGGTGCTGTTCCTGATCGTGTTCTTCTGGCAGGTGCCGCACTTCCTGGCGATCGCCTGGATGTATCGCGAGGATTACGCCCGCGGCGGGTTCAAGATGCTGCCCGCGCTCGACACCGATGGCGGAGCGACCGCTCGCCAGATGCTGCTTTACAGCATCGCCCTGTTGCCGATCAGCCTGCTTCCC
>DASRSQ010000814.1:0-3672 GCA_035656475.1 Gemmataceae bacterium
CATTCCCGACAAGATTCTGACGCTGCCGATCATCGCGTCATTCGTGGTTTCGCTGGCCCACTTCCTGACGCTCTACCGGCTACGCGTGCCGATCAAGACAGGCCAGATGCTGGGGGCCATGGTTGCCGCGATGTCCGTGCAATGGACCGTGTGCCGCGCGGTGGCGAATGGCCTGATCACCGATCACCTCGCCTTCGCGCGCACCTCCAAGGGCGGCCTGTCGCTGATGTCAGTCGAATTCCAGGCATTCTGGGAGGCCGTGATAGGCACGCTGCTGATCATCGGCGCGATCGTGCTCGTCGCCTTCAACGTCAAGGAAGTGCGCGAGATCTATATCTTCGCCGGCGTGCTGGTGCTCCAGAGTCTGCCGTTTCTCTCGGCCGTCGCCATCGCGATTCTCGAAAACTCGCGCGCCAACAAGTTTTCGTTCTGGCGCAATTCGACGATCCGCGCGGCGGAACTGATCGGCATCCGGTCACCGGCGCCCCAGACGGCCATCAACGTGCAGCAGCCGGTCGGATCGGAGGTCCGACACGACGGGAAATAAGACGGACTTTCCACAGCCGCCGAGAAAGCACGCGTGGGCTTGACCCCACGAACCTCGCCCCCTACACACCGCGACGAGTGAGCGCGTAGCTCAGGTGGTAGAGCACGTGACTTTTAATCATGGGGTCGAGGGTTCGAGTCCCTCCGCGCTCACCAATAGAATCAATGGGTTACATTGATTCCTGGAATTCCCTCCTGCCAGTTGACTGGCCTCCGGAGGTTGCTGGCCGATTTGAATGGATCCCGCCAACTGGCCACCAAATACTTCTGGTGGCCAGCAGCGTTCGTTGCACTTATGCGCGTCCGGCGAAGATGTCCTTCTTCACAATCGCATGAACACCCCAGTTGCCGTCGACAACCTGGGTGATGCCGAAATCGACGCCAATTGACATGATCGAGATCGCTTCGTCCTCGGTGAGTCCCTTCGTGGTCATCAGGAAATGGCGCATCTTGCGGAAGGCATCGCGCAAGGCGAGGTCCACCGAGCTCTTCTTGTAAATATCGGTTTGAGCCGAGGCTCCCAGCTCGGCGAGGTAGTTGGCATAGCTGAAGCCATGCACAAGCCACTCGTCCTGCGTCTCGAGCATCGGGTAGTTCAGCTGCTCGAGCGGCGTGCCTCCCAGATCCTTTTTCTTGTGAAGGATGAACTGAAACGTACCGTTGAGGGAACACTCAATCGCCGTGCCACAGAGCTCGCTGTCGCCCTGTGATGCATGGGGATCACCAACAGACAGTAACGCTCCCTCGACCGCGACCGGATAGAACATGGTCGCGCCTTTGCCGATACGCCAGTTGTCGATGTTGCCGCCAGTGTAGCTCGGCGGGATCGTATCGACAATGTCGGCTTCCTTTGGTGCGACACCAATCGTTCCGAAATGCGGTCGGATCGGCAGGCGTACCCCTTTCAGGAAGTCGTAATTGCGCTTGGTTTTGGAGTGATCGACCGGGATGCCGGGGTAGTCGATGGTTTTGTGCACCACGCCGAAGGGATCGGTCTGGGGCACCCACTCGAAGCTGTGTGCCGCCTTGGCCCAGTTGCTGGCGCCGGTGGCATCGACCTCGTAGATCGTGACGACCTCGCGTTTCTTGCCATCCAGCAGATCATTATACTGGAAGCCCCAGTTCGCTGCAGCGTTGCTGCCGAACGCTTTGCCCTTGTATTCGGGGTTCTGCGACGGGCGGAACGAGCAGTCGACAATGCGCACTTCGAGGATGTCACCGGGCTGCGCATCGCGCACGAAGACCGGGCCGGTCATGATGTGAACACCCATGCCCTCGCCGGCGCCGCGACCGTGAATCGAAGCATCCATCGGGCCGGCGCCGCGCCGGTCAACGTTCTTCTTGTCCTTGGTCCAGTGAAATACGCTTTCTGCGCCCGGATCGTTTTTGATCATACGATCGTAGTCATCGTAGCAATGATGGGTCAGAGACTCGATGGTGACGAAATCGCCTGAGTCGACTTCGACTCTCGGCTTCAGAGACTTGCTGAAATAGCCCCAGTGGACGGTGTCAGCATTGGCCGGCAGATAATAATGCTTGGGGCCATTGACGCTGCGCGCCTTGGCGGTTTGAGCCAAGGCCGGGGTAACAAGCGAGAGTCCGCCGGATGTCATCGCGGCAGCGGCACCGGTGGCAGCAAAGCTGCTTTTGAGAAATGAACGTCGCTCGGAATTCAGTTCGGCTTTGAACCTTGCATGATGTTCGTGAAAGTCAGGACAGTTACGATCGTCGCCCATACACATCGACATTCCTCCTATCTTTTCAGTCCCGTTGACCGGGGTAAAAAAATTCTAGAAGAGCGTTTGGACTCGGCAACCAGGTCGTGGAGCTGTGCTTTGTCGGGATTCCGCTGTCGATCGATCGCAATTTCTCTCACTTCCACAGCCGCTTAGTGTGGTCTTGCAGACGTGAAACGGGCCTGAGGCAGGGTTATCCGTGCGCTTACGTGCAAGAGTTTTGGCGTCTGCGGTCAAATCACCGCGTACGCCCGTGGCGGATCTTGCCAAGTCGATTGCCGAGACGAGCGACACCGTTCAGGAAATCCTGAGCAGTCTGTTGGACCGCGCCAACGGAAGATGTCAGGAAAGGAACGTCGCAATACGGCCTTGGACAGGCGCGTTCGACAGGACATGCGATATCTTGGAGCGCCGACAACTTGCCCAGCGGATGGATCAGCGATCCAAGGGCCTCCCCGCGTCGTGAGGCAATCGGTCTTGCAGAGCAGACCAGCCAAGGGGTGACAGATTAAGCCACAAACACCATTTCATCGCGATTTTTGGCAATGGCGCGCCAGCAATTCGTCAGGATCGGCGCTCCTCCTGTTCCTTGAGTTCGTCCTCATCAAGCTGGCGCTTGGGCGTGGCGAAGTCTCCATCGTCGGTAGGATCAACCTCGAACGGCGCGCCCTTCCCGGGCCAGTTTAGCTTCTCCCGCTTTGGCTTCCGTCCGGGTTTTTGGGGTGTGCAACTCCCGGACTTCCCGACAGGCTTCTTCATGACGTTCCTCCCCTGCAGCAGGCACATGGCCGCCCTTGCTCATATTTGCTACCACGTTTGTAGAACCAGAGGGTGAGAGGCAACATGAGCGCCACGCTTGAACTCAACGTTCAGGATTTCGATACTCCAATTCAGTACATGCAGCGCACGCGCGAGTATTATCTCGCCATCGGCTATGACACCCCTTACCGCTGGGCGCACAACATCGACGTGCCATTTCAGCCGCTGATAAAGCCGCTGTCCAGGGCGCGGGTTGCCATCGTGACCACCGCCGCACGCTTTGATCCGACCAAGGGCGACCAGGGGCCGGGAGCGGCCTACAATGGCGGCGCCAAGTTCTTTCAAGTCTACGATGGCGATACGAGCAAAGACCACGACCTACGCATTTCTCACATTGCCTACGACCGCAAACACACCACGGCCACGGACAGCGGCACCTGGTTTCCGCTACCGCAACTCCGCCGTCTCGCGGCGGAAGGGCGGATCGGCGAGGTCGCGCCGCGTTTCTTCGGCGCGCCGACCGACCGCAGCCATCGCGCGACGATCGAAATCCATGCGCCCGAAATCCTCGCGCGCTGCAAGGAGGACGCAATCGACGCCGCGATCCTCGTCCCGAACTGCCCGGTCTGCC
>DASRSQ010000815.1:0-9263 GCA_035656475.1 Gemmataceae bacterium
TGGCGCGCGTGCAACGGCACACCACCATGGTCGCGCCATTCATTCATGTCCTGGTGATGACCGCGGCCATTCTCGGCCTCATCTGGTGCCCGGTCAGCGTGCGCGAATTCCTCGTGCTGCCTTTGCTGATCATCACCACTGTGAGCCTGGTCGTCTGCCTGCTGCGGATGGCGCGCAAGCCGGACGCGCTTGGCCTCGGCGGTTCCACGATCATCAGGCCGGCAGCGCGCGGCACGGGCTTGGCGCTCCTGTTTCTTGCCCTGAGCTGGGCCGTTGCCGCGCAACCGGCGACTCCGCCTGCCTACGCGGTTTATCTCATCGAGGCGAAGCAGCCGCTGGTGCTGGCGCCGCCGAACTTGATCGCAAAGCTGGATGACGCCGCCAGGCCGCCGTCACCTGGAAAAGGAGCGGTGTTGCTGCGAGCGAAATACACGGGCAGGGTCAAGGATGCGTCGGCCCGCTTCGATGTCGAATATCAGATCCACTGCAGCAAGGATGACCATGTGGTGGTCCCGCTCTCCAGCGTGCAGCTTCACGAAGGGGCGTTCCTCGATGGCGTTCCCGTTTTTCCATCCGCCCACGAGGCCGGCTATAGTTTGCCGATCAAGGGGGCCGGCATCCATCATCTGCGGCTCTCTTTTAGCGTGAACGTCGCCAGCAACGGCGATTATCTCGATCTCAAGTTCACGGCGCCGCGCCTGGTGCAGAACTCGATGCAGGTTGACTGGGCCAGCCCGGTGCAAGGCCTTCTCTGCCTGCATTGCCGGGGCGAAGAGAAACGCAGCCTGGACGGCCGGCAGGCGGTGACCGAATGGCGCGGCCAGCTCGGAGCCGAAAAGGCCGTGCACCTGCGCTGGACCAACCCCGCCACCCAGCCAACCGCCAAGCTCGCCAAGGTGCGCGAGGCACATTTCTGGGACCTGCGTCCCGGCTCCGAATCGCTCGCCACCGTTTTGCATTATGCGGTCGGCGCCGGCTCGTTGAGCCAGCTCAACATCGCATTGCCGGACGGGCTGCATGTTCGCGGCGTCGAGGCGACCTATCAGGTCCAGACCCTCGCCCCGCAACCGCTGCTCATCAAGCAATGGCGTGTCAACGGCAAATCGGGCCAGCGCCGGCTCGTCATCGATCTTGCCCAGCCCAGCACCGGCACCATTGTGCTCCATCTCGACATCGTGCCGCAGTTGCCGATTCGCGAGCGCAAGTTGCTGTTGCGTCTGCCCGCGCCGCTTCAGGTCGAATCGGTCGCCGGCCTGCTCGGCTATCGCCTGGACGCAGACGAGAACCCCAGCGCCCAGGACATCACCGTGCAAAGCGTGACGCCCGAGGAATTCGACGCGCTCTGGAAGAAGTCGGCCGGCGCCCCGCTCACGACCGCCGCCTCGCGCGCCTACCGCTTCCTGCGCAAATCGCAACAGGCCGGCCTCGAACTGGAACGGCGCGGAGACACCCGGCAAGCACAGATGCACCTGAACTGGCGCCTCGAACCTCGCCATGCCGACCTGGTCGGCAAATTCACGATCAAAAGCGCCTTCGAAGACCTGATGCTGCTGGAATTCCAGGTCGACCCAGGCCTGACGCTGAGCAATGTCGTGGGCGCCGAAGTGAAGCGCTGGCATCAACTCGATTCTTTGCTGCAGGTCTGGCTGAAGCAGCCGCGCAAGCAGGCGACGCTCGACGTGCTCGGCTGGCATGCGTTCAATCCGAAGGACATCGCCGTTCCTAAGCGTCCGCTGGCGCTGCCGCGCGTCCTCTTGCGTGGCGGCCAGGTGGTCAAGGCGGACCTGGAAGTTCAGCCAGGCGCCGGAATTCGCATCGCGGAGCCCCGCCTGCGTGCGCTCAAGGCGCCGTATCAGGCGAGTGTGACGATGAGCGTGGCTTCCCAGGCGCCCGAGGTGGAAACGCTGACGCGCATCCACGGGTCGCAGCAAGGCGTGGACTTGCGTCATGCGGTACTGGTGCCGACCGATCGCGGCCGGTTGCCGATCCTGAAGCTGAATGTCAAAGATTGGCACGGCGACGCGGCGGTCATCGATGCACCCGGCGCGATCGTGCGTTCGCTCAAAACGAAAGGCGCCGGTGACGCGGCCTGGTCGATCCAGTACCCGCCCGGTTTGCCGCAAGTCGTCGTCATCTACGTGCGCGGCCGTCTTGACCCAGACAAGCAAGGCACGGTCGTCGTGCCGACGTTCGCGCTGGAGGGAGGAAAGCTGGGCAATAACTGGATCGCCTGGAAAGACCTCGAATTGACCGGCGCGGGCAAAAAGCTCGCGGACAAGGCCGGCGTGCGCGGCACGATGCCGGCAGCCTGGCAGCGGGAAACGACTGGCTTCAACGCCAACGTGTCGGCGAAATCCATTCGCGCCACGTTGCCCAAGACGACGGTGCCGACCAGCGCGCGGATTCTCGCCAGCACCGAATCGATTCGTCGGGCCGAGGCACATTGGTTGCACGAGGAGTCGTTGTGGGTGTATACACCCGAAGCCGGCGAACTGCGCATCCGCTTTCCGGCGCCGCTGGTCTCGTTCAGCGCCCTGGCCGATCAGCGACAGACGATGGCGACGAAGTCGCAAGAGCGCGACGTCGTCGTCTTGCCGCTGCCCGCGAGTCCGCGGCCGCGCGTCATCGAGCTGCACTGGAAGTACGAAGCGGGGGCCGAATCGCTGCGTAGCCCGATCCTGGCCGCATTGAAAATCGATCAGGACCTGCTGTCGAGCCCGCTGCGCATGCTGTGGATCCCGCGCGACATGATCGGCGAAGAAGCCCGGCCGACCCCGAGCCTGTTCGAACAGCTCATGCAGCAAGCGGACACGCATCTGCAAGTCAGCGCCGTGCTGGCCGAGGAGCCGCAACGGTCCGCCGACATCGCGAAAAAGATCGCCGTTCAGCAGCAACAATTCGTCGCTTGCACCGCGCAGGCCGAATACGCCGCCAGGCTGATCAAGCATGCGCTTCCCGACTATGACACCTCGGCCCTGCTCGATCGCCTCAGCGATCTGCGCCGCGAGAACGAAAAGCTTGCGAAGAAAAGGGGCTACGACACGCGCGGCAACCCCAAGTCCACGGTACCTGCCGAACCCGCCGCGACGACGGATATTGTGTCGATGGGCACGCCGATCCTGCTGCCCCCCGCCGCCTCGAGCCTGACGTTGCAGTCGCTCGAAGAACGCCGCTCATCCGAACGGCACACGCGATCCGAGCTGGTGTTGCTGTCCGCGGTGGCACTGCTGCTGTTCTCGCTGTTCCGCCGCAGCTTCGCGCTCGCAACCCGATTCGCGCCGGAACTCGCCATCGCGATGTGCGTTGCCGCCATGCTTCTATTCGGCGTCAGCCTGATCGCGTTCGTTGCAATCGGCCTGGCCCTCCTCGTCCGCGCTGGCTGGCTCATCGACGGCCTGCGCCGCCGCAAGGCAGCCGCCGACGCCGACGCCACCGTCGCGGCCATGCCGTCAGCGCCGGAATCGAATCGCTGATCAGATTCCAAACAGCAACGCCCGATTCACGCGATTGCCGTGCTCACACACCGCTACAGCAAGACTTCTTGCACGATGTTGCCGTGCACATCGGTGAGTCGGAAGTCACGGCCGGCGAAGCGATAGGTCAAGCGCGTGTGGTCGATGCCCATGAGATGCAGAATGGTGGCGTGATAGTCGTGCACATGGCACGACTGGCGCACGATATCGATGCCATATTCGTCGGTCTCGCCATGAGCCATGCCAGCCTTGATGCCGGCGCCGGCGAGCAGGCAACTGAAGGCACGCGTGTAATGATTGCGGCCCAGCCGGTTGTCGGTCCACGGCGTCCTGCCAAACTCCGTGCAGATCGCGACGAGCGTGTCGTTGAGAAGGCCGGTGCGCTTGAGATCGGTGATCAGGCCGGCAAGCGGACGGTCGACGCGGGCGGCCTTGCCGCGATGCTGTTGCATGTCGCCGTGGGCATCCCAGTTATCCGAGGCGCCGGTGTCAATCAATTCCACGACGCGCACGCCGCGTTCGATCAGCCGTCGCGCGAGCAGACATTGGTAGCCGAAGGATCGCTGATCGCCGGGGGCGACACCGTAGAGCTGCAGCGTCGATGCGGTTTCGCGCGACAGGTCGAAGGCTTCGGGCGCCTCGCGCATCATGCCGCGGGCGACATCGAACGTGTTCATGCGGGCGCGCAGATTGGCGTCGCCAGGCCGGGCGTCAGCGTGTTGCGTGTTGATCTCGCGCAGCATTTGCAATTCGAGATCGGCCAGCGTCGTCGAGCGCGCCGTGGTGCGTAGGTTCGGCACCGGCTCGGGCCCGGGCACGACGCGCACGCCTTGATGGCTCGGCGGCAGGAAGTTGCTGTCCCACACCTGCGTGCCCGCGTAGGGAAGATGCTCCGCCAGCACCACGAACGCTGGCAGATTCGCGTTGAGTGTCCCCAGGCCATAGCTCAGCCACGCCCCGATGCTCGGCATCGGCACCGTTGACGAGCCGGTATGCATCGCCAGCACGGCCTGAAAGTGCTCGATAATGTCGGTGTGCATCGAGCGGATGATGCAAAGGTCATCTGCAACACCTGCGAGATGCGGAAAGATCTCGCTGATCTCGAGCCCCGATCGCCCGTGGCGGCGAAAGCGAAACGGCGACGCCAGGAGCGGCAGCCGATCGCTCCCGCGCAGATGCACCGCCGAGACGACGCGTCCCTGATCGCGCACGAGCCTTGGCTTCGGATCGAACGTATCGACGTGCGAGAACCCGCCGGTGAGGAAGACGAAGATGAGCTGCCTGGCGCGAGCCGGATGATGGGTGCGCGTTGGCGCCAGCACTCGCGCATCGCCGGCCCGAGCAACAGCGAGTAGCGCCTCGTGCAACAACCCGCTAGTAGCGGCGCATTGCAAAAATCGTCGTCGGTCCATGGCTATTCTCGGCGAGCCGTGCCGCGTGAGCGGCCGGGTTACGTGTCCAGTCCATGCCAAGTTAACCTCCGCCACGGCGATTGTCTAGCACATTGACGCGCCGCATCTCATCCCTTACCATCGATCGTCGACCTTCCCGCCACCAAATTGGATCTCACCATGACCCGAATTCTCCTCGCCGGCCTCGTTTTCATTCTCGCCACTAACGTCGTATCTGGGCAGCCCGCGGCCAAGGAAAAACTCCTCTATTCCTTCGAAACCGCCGCCGATCTCAAGAATTGGTCGAACCTGGCGCTCCCGAAGGAAAAGGAGCCCGCGGTCAAGATCGAGCAATCCACCGAACACGCCACCAATGGCAAGCACAGCCTGAAGCTGACCTTCGACGGCGGCAACTGGCCGACCGTCACCACCACGCAGGTCAGCGACGAATGGCTTGCCTACACGATGTTCGAGGCCGACGTCCACGCGCCGCGCGAATGCCTCGTCGGCTTCACGCTCATGCAAGAGAAGAGCGGCCGCGGCAGTGGCTGGGACGCCATGATCAGCCGTTGGACTTATACCGCGTTCCTGCAGCCCGGCACGAATCGCGTCAAGGCGCCATTGCCGCAGCCGAACGATTACGCGATCCATGCGAAGTGGGGGAAGCCGGTGCGCTTCGAGATTCTCATGTACACTCCGCACCGGGGCGAATCGATTTTCATCGACAACATCCGCCTGACGACCGAGAAGGCGCCGCCGAAGGAGAAGAAGCAATTTACCGTCGCGGGCACTGACTGGGTGTTAACCGGCGAATCGTCCGCCAATGGCGTTATCGAGCTTGGCAAGAAGCTGAAGTCGAAATGGACCAAGCCGAAGCAACGCACGCTCGATGAGGTCGAAGGCGAGTTCAGGGCACAGTTCGCGGAACTGAAGAAGAAGCACCCGCGTGCCGTGCTCGCGATCCTGCGCGATGGCGAGAAAGGCTACGATCCCGGCAATCCCGACAAGGTCTATGCCGGCTGGAAGGACGCGTACTTCACGAGTCATGGCCCCGACGGCAACAACGTCGAACGTGCCGCCAACCGAGGCAAGTCAACGACGCACGAGATCTTCATGCGCCACCGCAGCCCGATGATGCGCGTCGATCTTTCCAGCATCCCGGCGGACGCCGACATCCTCGCGGCGCGTCTCGTCGTCATCCGCTCCAATCCGAAGATTCTCGATCAGCACAATCCGGAGGCGAAGCCAACGATGTGGGTCGTCGAACCATGCAATCGGCCATGGGACGAATACGAGGTGAACGCATTCCAGTTCGCCAAGGACAAATTCTGGAAACGCGCCGGCGGCGCCACCGGCGGCAAGGATGCGGACTTCGAGCCGATCTTCCTCGCCCACGGCCCCGGCCAGGGCAAAGTCAATGCCTGGGACTTCACGCACGCCATCCGCTACTGGATCGTCGGCAAGCACGCCAATCATGGCTTCATGCTGCACGGCGATTCGCACGATTACATGACCGCCTGGTCGCGCGAGGCGCCAGAGGTGCGCAATCGGCCGGCAGTGCTCGTCATTTACGAGCCCAAATAGCTTTGGAGTTCGGTGTCGAGCCACCGCACTCCAAAGCAACCACCTTGGCGCGATCGCATCGCTATGGCACAATGAGAGCGTGATCACGTCGTAGCTTGTTCCAGGGCGTATTCCCATGTCGCGCGCCATTGCATTGCTGACGCTGTTCGTCGTTGCCAACGCTGCGTGGGCCCAGCCGCGCGAGCCGCTGGTCGTGCAGGTCAAAGCCAGCATTGCCAAGGGCGTGTCCCATCTCATCAAAATTCGGCGTGGCGATGGCAGCTGGGACGCCACTGTCGATCCCGCGGATCGGACCGCCACCACCTTTGCCGGCGGCGCCACCGCGCTCAGCGTGCTCGCCCTCATCAACAGCGGGCCGCAAGACGACGCGACGCTCGAAAAAGGACGCAAGGCCGCCATCGCGTCCGGCCTTGCCAGCCTGCGCCGGCTCGACAATCCCGGCACCGTTTACGTCCGCTCGCTGCAAACGATGGCGTTTGCCGAGGCGCTGATGGCTGGCGAAGGGGCGAAAGGGGATCGCGGTCGCATCGAAACCAACGCCGCCTGGCTCATCAAGGCGCGCATCTTCAGCGATGGCGAATTCGTCGGCTGGGATTATTACCTCACCAACACCACCGGCGCGAACGATGCTTCCAACACCCAGTACGCGATGCTCGGCCTCTGGTACGCCCGCCAGGCCGGCGTCGATGTGCCACGCGAGGTTTGGCAGAAGATCCATGATTTCTATCGCCGCAGACAAGCCAAGGACGGGTTCTGGACCTATTCGAGCAGCTATGCCATGAAGCCGGAGTTCTTTCGCCCCTCCGTGACGATGACGGTCGCCGGCCTGTGCGGATTGCAAATCGCCGGCCTCGAACTTGCCGGCGGACGCGAACAATGGCTCCCCAATGGTCAGGCCCGCAACTGTGGCGTCTATGCCGATGATGACAACGTTGTTCGCGCCCTGAACTGGATCGGCAAGAACTTCACCGTCGATGCTCCGGGCCGCGTCTACTATCACCTCTACGGCCTCGAACGCGCCGGCCGTCTCACCGGCGAACGCTTCTTTGGCAACCACGACTGGTACCGCGAAGGCTGTGAGTTCCTCGTCCAGCGCCAGGATCCCGACGGCTCATGGCGCAAAAGCGATCAATTCGACCAGTGGCCGCACGTCAACACTGCCCTCGCCTTGCTCTTCCTCTCGAAGGGCCGCACGCCCGTCCTCATCAGCAAGCTGGCGCACGGCGAACGCAAGAATCGCGTCGACATCGTCGACTCCGACTGGAATAACGACCGCAATGATCTCCGCAACCTGACCGGGTATTTGGCCAGGGGGGATGTCTTCGGCAAAAAGCAAGTCGGCTGGCAGATCTACGACATTCGCCGCTCGATCGAGGCGCTGCTCAACAAGAATGCGACGCTCAGCGACGCCGAGGAATCGGCGATGGTCGCGGACATGTTGCAGTCGCCGATCCTGTACCTGACCGGGCATGGCTCGCTACAGGGCCGCTTCCAGGACGTCGAACTGCGGCTCATCAAGCGCTATATCGAGAACGGCGGCTTCATCATTGCCGAGGCGTGCTGCGGCCGGCGCGAGTTTGACGACGGAATCAAGGAATGGATCAAGCATCCGCATCTCTGGCCCGACGCGAGCCTGACCTATCTCGAGAGCACGCATCCGGTGTGGACCTGCTGGAACAAGATCACGCCGGGCGATCCGTACAAGCTGATGGGGCTGCAGGTCGGCTGCCGAACCGTGATGCTCTACAGTCCGCAGGATCTGTCGTGCTACTGGGAATCCAACCGCGTGGACGAGGGCCGATCGCAGGTCGCATTTCGGCTCGGCGAGAACATGGTGGCGTACGCCACGGGCCGCACGCCGCCGCTGCCGCGGTTGACGGCGGTGCACATAGCCGGGGCCGAGAAGGACGCGACACCGCCGGCGAAGCGCGGCTTCTTCCGCGTTGGCCAGGTCCGCCATTCGCCCGACTGGCAGCCCGCGCCGAAGGCCATGCGCAATTTGATGGCACACCTCCATGAGACCCTCGGCCTGGATGTCGAACAGCGCACCGCCGCCATCAACTTCGCCAGTCAGATCCGCGACGCCCGCAACAAGTTCCTCTACATGCACGGACGCGGCGACATTCGGCTCGACAAGGACAAGCTGGAGGCGCTGCGTTTCAACCTGCAAAACGGCGGCCTCCTCTTCGCCGACGCCTGCTGTGGCGACGACGTCTTCGACAAGGCCTTCCGCAAGCTGGTGCAAGAACTTTTCCCCAAGGAAAAGCTCGTACAGATTTCCACCGATCCGATGAGCCGGGATCCGTTGCTTTACACCGAGGATTCATCCGGCGCGCGGGTCGCGCTGTCGCGCAGCACGATCAAGTGCCGGACCAAGGCGAGCGGCCCGATGGAAGCGATGGAGCCAATTTTGGAAGGCATCAAGATCGGCGGCCGCTGGGCCGTCGTCTACAGCAAGTACGATATCGGCTGCGCGCTCGAGCGCAACACCTCCGGCGATTGCCGCGGCTACGACAACGCCAGCGCGCTGGCCATCGCCAGCGCGGTCGTTCTCTACAGCGCGCGGCCGACGCGGTGACGTCCCTCATCCCTCGTTCCCACGCTCTGCGTGGGAACGCATGCTTCGCGACGCTCCTGCGTTGCGCGAGAAATGTCTTGCGATGACGTCAAGCTAAATTCAGAAGACGCAATCTGTTCCGAGCCGCGCACGTCAGTAAGCGGGGCTGAATCGCGGCAAGCGATTCGATGAATGCCGACCGCTTACTGACGTGCGTGGCTTGGAACAGATTGCATCCTTCCTGACTTCCTCAAGATC
>DASRSQ010000816.1:0-3703 GCA_035656475.1 Gemmataceae bacterium
GGCTAAGCGAATCCTCCCCTCTTACAAAGATAATCTCAGACGCGGATCCTTTGTCGGAGCACCACTGTAATGAGCGAACCGTCGCAGCCCGAAGGGGGCGGACACGCCCATGGCCAGCTGAGCCTGTGGGACACCGTCAGCATCATCGTCGGCATCGTCATCGGCTCCAGCATCTTCACCATCCCGACGATCATCTTTATCCGCACCGCCGGTCCCTGGGAAGCGCTCGGCATGTGGCTCCTCGGCGGCGTCTTCTCCTTTATCGGCGCCCTCTGCTATGCCGAGCTTGCCACCGCCTATCCACGCTACGGCGGCGATTACGTCTACATCACGCGCGGCCTCGATCGCCCGCTCGGCTTCCTCTTCGGCTGGTCCCAGCTCGCCGTCATCCTCACCGCCAGCACCGGCGCCATGGCCTTTATTTTCGGCGATTATGGCACCCGGCTTTTCGACGTAAACGCCAACCCACAGCAAGCGGTGCTTAGCAAGGCGGAGGAAAGTCTCAAGCAGAAGAAAGAAGAAACGGCCAGCCTTGGCGAGAAGGAGCGCGACGCCGCCCTGTCCTCCGTTGTCGCTCAGAAGAAGCAAGCCGAGTCGGAACTGCAGAATCGGCAGAAGGAAATCGGCCTCTTCGCTGCCCAACTCGGCGTCGGCGCCGTCATCGTGTTGACGCTGCTAAATTTCTTCGGCGTCGTGCTGGGTAAATGGCTGCAAAATGTGCTCGTGCTCATCAAACTATCGGGACTTTTGCTAATCGTGCTCGCGGCCATTATCGTGCCAGTCGATAACGCCTTCACGGTTAACGAGGGGACGACGCGCGGCCAATCGGGCATTCCGGGCGCCATGATCCTCGTCCTCTACGCCTTCGGCGGCTGGAACGACGCGGCTTTCGTCGCCGCCGACTTGAAGGATCGCCGCAATATTACCAAGGCGCTTCTCTTCAGCACGCTCGGCATCACGGCGATCTACCTGCTCGTCAATTTCGCCTACATCTGGTCCATCGGCTACGAGCCGGGCCGGCGATTCAACTTCGCCATGCCCGCCGAGATCATGACCAAGGCGTTCACGAAAATTGGCGGCGAAGACGCCGGCCCGATCGGCGGCAAGATCATCAGCGCCATCATCATGATCTCCGCCCTCGGCGCCATGAACGGCCTGATCTACACCGGCTCGCGCGTCTACTTGCCGCTCGGCAAGGAGCATCGCGTCTTCGGCTTCCTGGGCTACTGGAACAAGACTCTGAAATCGCCAATGCTCGCGCTCATTGCCCAGGCCCTCGTCAGCATCAGCATGATCCTCATCGTCGGCACCGAACAGGGCCGCGACGGCGTCGACCATGTCCTGACCACGGTCGGCATCCCCGCCATTCCCTGGGCGGAGCACTTCGGCGGCTTCAACACGCTATTCGACGGCAGCGCTCCGGTGTTCTGGATCTTCTTCCTGCTCACCGGCATCTCGATGTTCGCCCTGCGCGCGCGCGACCCGAAGATCGAGCGGCCATTCATGCTCAAGCCGCCGTTCTATCCGACGCTGCCGATCATCTTCTGCGGCATGTGCCTGTTCGGCTTCTGGTCCGCGATGACGACGGCCGGCTGGGTCTGCCTGCTCGGCTTCATCCCATTGTCGATTGGCTTGCCGCTCTACTGGATTTCGGGCAAGGGGCACGAGCCTGCCGAGTCCGTCGAAGTCGCGACCGGCGTCGTCGATCAAGTAGAAGATCAAAAGATTCCGCACGCCATGGAAAATGATGAGAACCCTCCGCCCGCGGACTCGTTCCGGGAGAAGCAATGAAACGCATCGTAATCTTGATCGTCGCCATTTTGCCCTGGCTGATTCTGGGGCTTGCCCCGGCGCAAGAAAAAGGGACGCGCGAGCCGGACGTGATCTACGTGCCGACGCCGTACGAGGTCGTTGACAAGATGTTCGAGCTGGCCGATATTCGGCCCGGCGAGATCGTCTACGATCTCGGTTGCGGCGACGCACGCATCCCGGTCATGGCGGCGAAAAAGTTCGGCGTCAAGACCTGGGGCTTCGACATCAATCCCGTGCGCGTTCGCGAATCGCTCGAGAACGTCAAGAAGAACCGTGTCGAAAACCTCGTCACGATCAAACAGCAAGACATCTTCGAACTGGATCTCTCGAAGGCTGACGTCATCACGCTCTATCTGTTGCCGCGCCTGAACGTGAAACTGATCCCGCAGCTCGACAAACTGAAGCCAGGTTGCCGAATCGTGTCGCACGACTTCAACATGGAAGGCGTGCGGCCGAAGCGCGAAATTCGCTTCCGCCCCAGCAGCGGCGACAGCGTCCGCGAACATTCGGTGTATCTCTGGGTGACGCCGCTGGAGAAGGATCCGCCGAAGCAGTAAATCTCAAATAGCAGAATACAAAACCCAAACAAATCTCAAAACACAAAAACACAACAAAGGGCGTTTGCATTTTGGTCCTTGAGATTTGTTTGTGATTTGCTTTTTGCGATTTGAGATTTACAACGGAAATTTGATCGGCCGCCGTTCGCGCTGCGACCGATAGATCGCGGTGAACATCTCCACCACCACCCGCCCGTCCTCGCCCGTCACCATCGGCGCGCGATCGTCGCGCACCGCTTGCAAGAAATCCTGAATCTGCAGCGCGTGATAATGCGTCGTCGCATCGACAGCACCAAAGCGGGCGCGATCTTCCGCCTGGAACGTTGCCAGGAGATGCTCCTCGCCCGGAATCGTCCACACATCATTCAGCGGCGGCTCAGCAATCTGCGACATGCCGGCGACAAAGGTCGCGCCGCGGTCGGTTTCGACGCCGACCGATGCACCGCTGGAGCCGTGCACGTGTACCTTCGCATGGATGCCGGGACGCGTCGACAGCGTGGCGACGATGGAACCAAGAGCGCCCGACTTGAAGCGGATCATCGCGAGGGCGGTGTCTTCGACCTCGATGTACGGATGATTGAGGTTCGCCCAGTATCCCGTGATTTCGTCGATATCCCCCAGGAACCAGTGCATGAGATCGAGATGGTGCGGCGACTGATTGACGAGCACGCCGCCACCTTCGGTGTCCCATTTGCCTCGCCAGGGATCGGAGCGGTAGTACGCCTCGTCGCGCCAGCTATACATCGCGAAGACGCCGAGGATTGGCTTGCCGATCTTGCCCGCGTCGATGGCGCCTTTCATCCGCAGCACCGATTCGTAGAAGCGACGCTGGCTGATGACGCCAAGCTTGGTCCGGGCCTGGCGCGCCGCCGACAGCATTGCATCGCAATCCGCCAGACTCGCGGCCAGCGGTTTCTCGACAAGCGCCGACACGCCAGCCTGCGCCGCCTGGATCACGGGTTGCGCGTGCAAGGGGTGCGGCGTCGCGACCAGGATCGCCTGCGGCTTCGTCTCGTGCAGCATCGCTGCCAGGTCGGTGTAGGGCTGGCCGCCGAAGCGCGTGGCAAACTCCGTCGCTCGCTCCGCGCTGCTGTCGCACACGCCGACGAGGTCCGCTTCGGGCAGATCGCGCAGCGCCGCCCCGTGGAGTTGTCCGACCTTGCCGCAACCAACGAGTGCCGCTCGAACCTTTTGCATATGCGTCCTCCTCCTCAGAGTGTATGACTCGCGGCGGTTTTGCCCCATCTCAGCCACATCGTGCTTTCACGAACGAAGTTATGGCCACAGAAGACTCAGGCATTACCTGAGTATACGCTCAGGCGAAAAATCACTGA
>DASRSQ010000817.1:0-3495 GCA_035656475.1 Gemmataceae bacterium
GGTGCTGAGGCCTCCAAAGGGCGTGAAGTATCCCATCAAGGTGCAAGTCCAGGTTTGGTCGGAGGAGCTGACCTTCGAAAAATCCATCGAGGAACTTACGCTAGAAGCTCCCGACAAGGAATCGTCGGTGTCCTTTACGCTCAAGGACATTGGCTCTACACGGAAGAAGCAAGGCAGCGTCTTCGTATTCGTCAAGCGTGATGCGAACCTGATTGCCGGATTTCGTATAGACGTGGGGTTGGCTCCGTCTGCCGACTTTCCGGGCCGCACCGGGCAGTACATGGACTACCTCTATCTCGACAACCAGTGGTTTCGATTCGAGGAAAAGGAACTGGCGGCACCAGCCTTGACAATCTATTTCCGCTCGCACGCCGGCAATGTGGATGTCTTTGCTTTCAATGCCGAACAGCCTATGTGGGCTGAACTGGGTATCAAAGCTGCCGGGATTTACACAGGGACGAAAGGTATCTATCTGGCGGTGACCGAGCTTGCCAAAAGGATCGAACAAGGCGAGCAATTGGCGCTCAGCGACGCCTTCGAGCTCGCCAATCGCGGTTACGGACTTTTTTCAGATCTTTTCTGCAAACCAAATACTCCCTCTCTGAAAAAACTGGCAAAGAAAATCCGAAATCTTCCCCATGGTGCGGAAGTTACGGTCGCGGCCGATTTGCACAGTGACGAGTTCGTTCTGCCCTGGGGCTTTCTTTACGATCAGACTCCGCCCGAGGGACAGTTCGGCGGAACCATAGAAAAAGACCGGTTCTGGGGACATCGCTTCCAGTTAACGATTCGGCCGAGCTCTGAGCTGGTGGGTTCCGTGGTCCGCTTTCCTGTAGCGGAAACACCTGTTCTTGGACCGCTCTACGAACTGCCCGAAGCCAATGAGATGGACAAATACATTCGCCAACTTCTTCAGAAGCGACGGATTGCCACAAGCGAAATCGAGATCGAGGATTCCTGGATTCCTGCCCTCGCGGGAGAGTCGTTTGATGTGATTCACTTTCTGTGTCATGGCTACACAGTGCTATCGGATAACCTCCTGAGGAACGCCCTGCAGGGAATCGCCGACGGCCGAGCCTTGAAGTATGTCAAAGAGCCCGCCAAGGGCTCGCAGCTCTTCACGAAAAAAGGAACTGCCACGTTGGCCGCATTGCAGGACAAGCTGGAGCGTTTGCAGTGTTCGCCGATCGTCCTTCTCAGCATGTGTCAATCAGCACAAGTATCCAGTTTCGGCGGCAGCTTCGTGACGTTCTTTCTCAATCGAGGCGCGCGGGCGGTTGTCGGGACGGAAGGGCCAAATCCGTTCAAGCTGGCCCAGCGAATGGACCAGGGCATCATCGACGACCTGCTGCAGAGTACCCGCCTGCGCGAGGCTGTTTGGAAGATGCGCAAGGCGAACATCGACGAGAACATTCTGGCTTTGATCTACACAGTTTACGGCGACGGCCAGGCCACGCTGCCGTCCCTAACTCTCACCTTGGATAGAAATGCAAGGAGCCTGCCATGACTCTCGATCAAGAACTGGCCAAGAACATTCAGGCGTATTCCAAAATGAGCGAAGATCAGCTTTTGGCGGAATTGGGACGGAGGCTGGAGACCCTGCCCGACGAATCGACCAAAAAAATGTCTCTCTCCGTCGCGGATGCAGCGATGCCGCTCCCTACCGCAGTGTTGGCCGGCCCCATCGCCGAACGCCTCAAGGCCATCGCCCTGCGTTTCTTGAAGAGATTCAACAACGACCTCTATCGCCTCATGTGCGATCCTAATGACCCCGACAACAAGAAGATCCGCGAAGCTGCCAGCCAAGGTGAGCAGGCGATCACGGTTCTTCTGGGAAGCCTCCTGCTGAGTTATTTTGCTTGGCTGCCCGGCATCATCGCCATCGTGGCGGGACTGATTATAAAACGCTTTGTCAAGTCCTTAGCTGATGCCGCCTACAACGGAGTCTGCGCTAGCTGGGGTAAGGAACTGGGCCTGGTCGGCAGTTGATTCTGCTATGATTGGGCGAACCGTCGTCTTTCATCTTGAATCGCCTCTTTGAACGCTTCGGCCCGCCCGCCGACGCGCTCTCGGAATGGACACATTTCTGGCAAAATGGGTCCATTGTAACGAAATGTGATCATGATCCAATTTGGCGTCAACGCTCCGTCCCGACGCTGCGCAATGCCGCCTGAAAATATACCCCAACTTGCTTTGTCATGGCGTCTTGGCTTTCGATTTCGGGAGCTTCACCTTCACTGTGTCGGCGTCACGTTTGATCTTCGCGGCGACGTCGGCATCCACGTTGCGGAAGAACGTGTGCCCGGTCATCTTCTCGACCTCGCGCACCGAGACCCGGTATTTCGTCCAGTCGTCGCCCACGCTCTGATCGTTGGGCATGATGACCGCGATCGCCCGAGTGTTCCTTCTCGGCTCCGCATCCTCGCTTGGCAGAACCAAGATGACTTTCCACACCTTTGCCGGCACGCGCACGATCACCTTGCCTCTGCCGATCTGGTCCGCTGGCCCGTTCTTGCCTTCGCCGCCGGCGCCATGCGGGCCGCACGCAATGTAAAGGGTGTGCTCCTTCGTCAGCGTTCGGCTGTATGCTTCCAGGCGCTCCCAGGCATGCTGGTTTACCGCTGGCGACTGCGGGATAATGTTCGTCATCCTGAACGTGCTGTCCATGTCGGCCTGGTCGCTTGACCGGTCCGCAGCCGGGCACATGTGGCCGCGGTCAAATCCAGAACCAGAGTATGCGGCACTTGTCACTTGGGTAAATCCGGCCGGCAAGAGCGGATCGGGCTTGAAAGCGCCGCGCTTCGAGTTGCCGATGTCAGATTTCCGTAGAACCCACGACACCCAGTTCGGCGTGCGCGAAGTGGCGTTGTAGCTGAGCACGTATGAACGGGTAGGCAGGTCTTCGCCTGGTCCGATATTCTACTTTGCTTCTGCCTTTGACTGAACAATCACCAGGATCGTCTGATCGGCGATTGCGTGGGTGCCTTCCGTTACCAGGATGGCACCAATCTTGCCGTCGACTGGAGCGCGAACGGAGGTGGCATCGAGGCTGAGCCTGGCCAGTTCTGCCTTGGCCTCGGCAAAACGTACGTTGGCTCTCGCACGGTCCAGCTCGAAGCGGGCCTTGTCAAGTTCAGCGGTGCTGACCACGCCCTTGTTGGCAAGCTCTTGCGTACGGCGAGTGTTCGCGTCTACTAATGCCATCGTGGCCTTGGCCTCGTCAACCGTCGCCTGTGCTGCAGCCAGATTGGCTTTGTATTGTGGCGACTCGATTTGCAGAAGCAGATCCCCCTTCTTTACGTCCGCTCCCGATTTGGCCAGGACCTTCACGATCTCGCCAGTCACACGTACCCGAACTTGTACGCCATCCGGACCGCCGATGGGCGACGCTTGTTTCGGCGCGGGCACGGGGGTGAATACGCTGCGAGTTTCGGCATTGCCAGCGATGTTGGGGTTCTGGCCATTGTTTTTCGTCGATGGTTTGGCCTGCACGAG
>DASRSQ010000818.1:0-10230 GCA_035656475.1 Gemmataceae bacterium
ATGGCCCAGATGATCCAGCATCAACTTCGCGGACAAAATCGCCGCCAGCGGGTTGGCGATCCCCTTGCCCGCGATGTCCGGCGCCGAGCCATGCAATGGCTCGAACATGCTCGGGAACGCACGCTCCGGGTTGAGGTTGGCGCTCGCGCCCAGGCCGACGCTGCCCGTCACGATCGCGCTCAGGTCGGTCAAGATGTCGCCGAACAGGTTCGACGCCACCACCACGTCGAATACCTCGGGCTTGCGCACGAAATCCATGGCCGCCGCATCGACCAGGAGCGAGTGCGATTGCACGTCGGGATATTCCTTGGCGACATCGCGATAGACCTCATCCCAGAGGCCGAGCGTATGGACCTGAGCGTTGGACTTGGTGATCGACGTCAGCTTCTTTCGCGGCCGTTTGCGGGCAGCCTCGAAGGCGGCACGCATGATGCGTTCGCAGCCACGCCGCGTGAAAACCGAGGTTTGCACCGCCGTCTCGTGCGGCGTACCGGCATACAGCCGGCCGCCGATCGGAGCGTATTCGCCTTCGGTGTTCTCGCGGTAGACGAGCATGTCGATGGAGCCCGGCGCCTTGTCGCGCAACGGCGACTGCACGCCGTCGAAGAGGTAGGCAGGCCGCAGATTGACGTAGAGGTCAAATTTGCGCCGCATCGGCAGGAGCAGGCCATGCACAGTAACGCTGTCCGGCACGTCGGGGGAGCCGATCGCGCCGAAGAGGATCGCATCGTGACCGCGGAGCGTATCCCAGCCGTCGTCCGGGATGATCTTGCCGGTCTTCTTGTAATAGGCCGAGCTCCACGGCAGGTGATTCCAGGTACAGCGAGCGCCGTCGCGTTTGAGCGCAGCGTCAGTCACGCGAATCGCCTGCTCGATCACTTCCGGTCCAATGCCGTCACCGCCAACGACCGCAATCTTCGCCTCGGCCATGTTATGCTCCAGGAAAATTCGAAATCCGAAACAAATCCGAAATTCGAAATCCGAAAGGCATTTGTTTGCTTTTTTGGATTTCGAATTTGTTTCGGATTTCGAGTTTCGGATTTCGGATTTATTCCAAGGTTCTACCTTGCTTGACTAAAGATTCCGCCAGGGGTATGTCGATACCTTTTTATTGGAGACGATGCCCATCACAAGGTCGGCAGGCGGGCAAAAATGGCCAAGAAGCGACAAACGGGGCAAGGGATGGCGATTGCGCGATGGCGTGATGCGCTGATCGTATCGCTCGGCCTGGGGTTGATGACGGCTGCCGGTTGTTCGACGCCGACGGCGGTGGTCAACAATCCTCAGCCAGCCGATCCGCTCATGGGCGTACGTACGCCGCCCGGGATGCCGTTGCCGACCGATTCGCCAAAGCCCGCGGTCGGGTGGAATCAGCAGCCGGCGCAGCAGTTTGGCGTCGCCGATACTAGCTCGACGAACAATGCGACGCTGGCGGGCATGCCCTGGCAGGGACCGCAGAAGCAAAATCTCGCCATCGACAACGGCCCGAAAACGCCGGGACAGTTGACGGGCAACACCCAGCAGACGCCGGTGACGCCCGGCTTCGTCGCGCCCAATCCTGCTCCGAAGGTCATGCCGATCCCGGACACCAAGTCGACCAGCTCCTGGCAACCGCAGCTCAGCACTCCGCAGCCGTTGACCACGAGCTCGATGACTCCGACAGTGCAAGCCGTCAGCAGCGCTCCCGCGCCGACGCCGACGGTGCAGGCCGTCAGCAGCGTTCCCTCGCCAACGAGCATCGATGACCTGACGAAACAGTTGCAGGATCGCGGAGTTCTGACGCAGAAGGTCGTGCCGCTTGCCAATGGCGTGCGGTTGACGTGTCTGGTTCGCCGCACCGACGGCGGTGGTTTTGTCGAAAAACTCGCGGAAGCGCCGGATTACCCCAGCGCCGCCCGCGCGATGCTTCTGCAGCTCGATTCCAAATCCAATTGACCGCCTCCACTATTTGCGCTTGATCATCGTGATCTCATTGCCGGCGGCATTGAAATGGACTTCGTCCATGAACGTGCGGATGAGGAAGATGCCGCGGCCGCTCAGCTTGTCGATGTTGGGAGGATCGGTGGCGTTGCCGAGCGCGGAGGTGTCAAAGCCGGGGCCCTCGTCGCGGATCACAAACGCGACCTCGTTGCGGGCAAAGCGTGCGTGAATGCGGATGCGCCGCTCATGGTATGGCGAACGATTTCGGCGTTCTTCGAGCAGGCGCAGGTATTCGGTTCGGTCTTCGCGTTCACGCAGCTCGGAGCCGAGCTCGAGGTTGCCGTGCTCGAGGGCGTTGGCGAGGGCCTCGTGCAGCGCCGTGCCGATACGGATGAGGCCGCTCTTGTCGGTGAGCTTCATCTGCCACATCAAATCTTGCAAATGACCGATGAGCGGCTGAATCATGAGCGGGTCGTTGCCAAGAACGAAGCGATGATCGCTGCTCTCCAGGCAACTGAGAACGAACTGCTGATCGCGATTGGTCTGCGTGACGCTCAGGACGCTCTGCACGGTAGCGACCAGGTCGCGGGCCAGGTTGCGTTTCGGCACATAGCTCGAGGCGCCCTTCTGTAGCGCGGCAACCGCGATCTCCTCGCTGCCATGTGCCGTCATCAGGATCACGGGCACCGACGAGAACTCGCTGCGGATCGCTTCGACGAGCTCCAGGCCATTGATCTCCGGCATCTGCAGATCGGTGAGAACGAGGTCCGGCAGTTGCCGGCGCAGGCAGCTCAGCCCTTCCTTGCCGTCCTCGGCATAGGAAACGATCCAGCCGGTATGCTCCTCAAGCAGCGCGCCCGCGACATAGCGGTCAAGGGCGGAATCATCGACGACGAGGAGATTGACCATGAAACGCCTGCACTTTGCAAGCTACCGTGCGTAATTCTAGCCACAGAGGACACAGAGAGCACAGAGGGGAACGAATGATACGGTCTCGGCTCGCTGCGCCCTGTTCAATGTAAGCGCATTTCGTCTTAAGATCGAATGATACGGTCTCGGCTGACGGCGTCCTGTCTGATGTCTGCGCATTTTCTCTGTGTTCTCTGTGGCTAAATAATTATGGCGCACACGCGGCGAGGGCGAGCTTGAGCCGGGCAACTTCGCGCTCCAGCTCGGCATATGCTTGCTGGGCATCGGCCAGCTCATTGCGCTGCCCCATCAACTCCAGGCGCAACGCCGTCTCTACCACCGGCTCGGCGGCGAAGCAATCGGCTGAGCCCTTGAGCGAGTGAGCGACACGCCGCAGCTTGGCGGCGTCGCCGGCGGCGACCGCGTCGCGGATCTCGTGCATCAACTTGTCGCTCTCGGTGTAAAACAGCTTTACGATGTTTTTGAGCAAATCCGCGCGGCCGCCGACCCGCTTCAGGGCCGAGTCCCAGTCCAGGATCGCATCGCTTCTCATTCGTTCCGTTCCCTCTTCCTGGGCGATCTCGATGACGGTCGGCTTGATGGCCTCGACCGTCTCGTACAACGTGTTGGCGTGGATCGGTTTGGCTAGGTAACCATCCATGCCAGCGGCCAGGCAGCGTTCGCGGTCTCCCTTCATTGCATGGGCGGTCATGGCAATGATCGGGATGTGCCGGCCCGTTCCCTTTTCTTTCTTGCGAATCTCACCCGCCGCCTCGAACCCGTCCATCTCGGGCATCTGCACGTCCATCAAGACAAGATCGAACGCCTCGCGCTCCAGGGCGGCGATCGCTTCGAGGCCGTTGTTGGCGGTCTGCACGCGATGGCCACGAACTTGCAGCAAGCGACATGCCACCTGCTGATTGACCAGGCCGTCCTCGGCGAGCAGGATGCAGAGCGGCTTGAACGGAACGGCCTCCGTCTTGACAACGCCGGCCAGCTCGTCCACGCTGGCCCCCTCCCCCACGGCACGCAAGATCGCCTCGCGCAAGTCGGATTGCTTGACCGGCTTGATCAGGCTGCGCATGATGCCAAGCTCGTGACACCGCCCCGCGTCCTCGAGGAGGCCAGCCGACGAAAGCATGATCATCTTGCCGGCCGGCAGCAGCTTTTCGCGCGTGATCGATTCCGCCAGAGTGTAGCCATCGACGTCCGGCATCATGGCATCGAGGATAACCAGGCGATAATAGTGGTCGCGCCGGCGCAGCTCGACCAGGGCGGACGCGGCGCCATCGACGGCCACCGGTCGCATGCCCCACGACGTCAGCACATCCTTGTAGATCCAGCGATTGGTCGCATTGTCGTCCACGATCAGGACGGGCAGGTTCTTGAGGAACTCCGGTTCGGGCAGTGCCGCCATCGCGTCGGGCTTCACCTCGAAACGCGCGGTGAAGTGGAACTTGCTCCCCTTGCCGACTTCGCTCTCGACCCAGACGCGGCCGCCCATGAGCTGGGCCAGCTGCGCGGAAATCGTCAGGCCCAGGCCGGTGCCGCCGAAGCGGCGCGTCGTCGAGGTGTCGGCCTGGCTGAAGGCGCCGAAGATCAGCTCGTGCTTGTCCGCCGGGATGCCGATACCGGTGTCGCTGACGGTGAATTCCAATTCGACGGCGTCATCGGTGCGGGAATTAACGCCGACGGCGACGACGACTTCGCCATGCTCCGTGAACTTGATGCCGTTGCCAACCAGGTTGATGACGATCTGGCTCAGGCGACCCGGGTCGCCCACGAGATAATCGGGGACGTCCGCGGGAATGTGGCATGCAAGCTCGAGCCCCTTCTGGGCCGCCCGGATGCTGAGCGTGTGAATCGTGTCGCCCAGATGATCGCGCAGGTGGAACGGGATCGATTCGAGTTCCAGCTTGCCCGCCTCGACCTTGGAGAAGTCGAGGATGTCATTGAGCAATCGTAACAACGACTCGGCGGATTGCAAGACGATGTGCAGATACTCGCGCTGCTCGGCGGTCAGCTTGCTTTGCAATGCAAGCTCCGACATGCCGATGATGCCGTTCATTGGCGTGCGGATTTCGTGGCTCATGTTCGCGAGGAAATCGCTCTTGGCGCGGTTGGCCTTCTCGGCGATATCCTTGGCAACGCGCAGCTCGTCCTCGGAACGGCGCAATTCGGTGGCAGCGCGTTCGAGGTCGGTGTTGGCCTGGGCCAGCTCGCGCGCCCGCGCCTCGGCGGCAGCCGTGCGTTCGGCGACGCGCTGTTCCAACGTGGCGAAGCCGGCAGCGTTCTCCAAGGCGGCGCCGGCGATCGTCGCGATGAACTCGGCCAGGCGAATCTCGTCTTCGCCGAAGAGGTTGGTGACATGGCGATGATCGACATAGAAGCAGCCCGCCGGTTTGCCGCGCGTGATGATCGGGGCACACAGGGCAGAGCGCACGCCGGCCAGCAGGGCGGTGTCGCCGGCGCCGTCGGCGCGTCCCTCCGACAGCACGATCACCTTGCCCGTGGCAAGCGCCTTGTCGGCGAGCGAGCGGCTGTAGTTCTCGGCAATCTCGCCGGAGATGGTCGTGAGATCCTCGCCTTCCTCCTCTGGCTGAATCTGCAAGAGGAGGCAGCGTTCGCCACGCAGCAGCCGGGCCGCCGCCTCGCGCACTTCCTTGAAGATGACCTTGCGCGACAGCGCCGAGGCGATGCGCCGGCCTGCGTCGAGCACCGTGTCGAATCGATCGGCAAGCGACAGCGTGGCCGCCTTCTCGCCCCCCTGCGTCTTCGCGCCCTCGTTCAGGACAAAGTCGGCCCCGAGCGAACGCAGTGCCGCCCGGGCACTCGCCATGTCATCGGCGGAATCGGTCCACTTCGCCTCGACGCCCACCCGGCCGCGCGCCAGCAGCGTCTGAGCGTGCTCGAACTTCGCTCCTTGCCGTTGCGCCACCGCCAAACTCTCGTCGAAACACTTGCGCGCCTTCACGAACGATCCCTGCATGGCGTGAATGAACCCCAGCTCGCGCAGCGCGTGCGGCAGATCATTCTGGAACGAGCGGCCAACGGACACCGCCTTCCGCGCGATCTTGCTCGCTCGCGCCAGCAACTCGTCGCGGCGCTGCGGGTTCCAATGGGATGTCTTCTCCGCCTGCCGACGCAAGGCCGAAGCGAGCCACGATCGCAAGGGCAGCACATACGCGTTCTTGAGGCCGGCATTCTCGACCAGCAAATGTCCCTTCTCGAAAACGCTCGCTGCTTCCTCGAAGCGTTCCAGCATCATCAGGCGTGCGCCCTCCGCCAGCGCCAGCTGAGCAGTGACCTGGATGTCCGAGCGCGGCCGTCGCAACTCCGTCTGCAGGATATCGTAGGGGATCTGACCGCCGGTCGATTGCGTCCAGATATCAATGCACACGCCGAGCGCCTGGGCATCCCCGAGTTCGAGCCCTGATTGATGGATTCGCCTCGCCAGGGCAATCGCCTCCGACAAGCGACCCAGGCGGAACAGGCTGCGGCACGTGTGATAGCGGGCGATGTTCACTTCCCACAAATCGCCCGTGCGCTCCAGCAGACGAATCGCCTCGCGGAGTTTTTCGATTGCCTCCTCGAAGCGCGATGCGACATAGAGGACGATGCCATGGAAGTGCAGCGACTGCCCCTGGCCCCAGACATCGCCGAGCTGTTTGTAGATGGCAAACGACTTCTCGGCATAGGCAATGCCGCGATTGATGTAGGGGAGCAGACTCATCACCGCGGCGTCGATCGAGTAGGCCTGGGCCAGTTCGAGCGTCGGTGGATAATGTTCCGCGAGATTCATGCCGCGCATGTGAGTCCACAGGCAGTGGATCTGGCCGCGTTTGAACCAGTAGGCGTAGGTCAGGCGATTGTGCAGCCGAACAACCAGGAGTTGTTCCTTGACATCATCGAGCGTACGGCGGCCGACGAACATGCCGGGCAAAAGCGTGTGCAGCACCTGGACGGAGACCTCGCGCAGCGTCTGCAGGAAAAACGAGCCGGACCATTGCGGGACGCGCCGGCCGAGCCGGGCGAGGGCGCGTTCGATCGCTTCCATGGCGGTCTGCATGTCGCCGCGCTTGAAGGCGAGTTCGCCGAGCTTGCCGTCGATCTGGGCCTTGGCGAAATCGTCCTGGGCAAGATCGCGAGCGGCCTCCGTCTTCAGGGCCGCGTCGTCATAGCGACCGCGCAACATCAAGACGTCTCCCAGCCCCTCGGCGATGCGATAGCGCGTCGCCTGATCGGCGACCACGGCGCCGCGTTCGGCGATGCGATACTGCTGCTCGGCGACTTCGAGCGAATGCTGCGAGCGTGCCTGTCCGGCCGCCGCCAGCGCGAAGGGCAACGCCCGTTCGCTCTCGCCGGCCGCATCGAAGTGGTACGCCAGCTCGAACACGCGATGCGGGGTCTGCGTTTCCAGGTCCAGCGCGGCGCGCAGATGCAGGTCGCGCACCTCGCTCTCCGGCATGCGATGGAGCAACGTCTCGCGCAGCTTGTCATGGATGAACGCGCACTGGCTGTCCTGTGCCTTGGCCCAGACGATGTGGCGATGGCGAGCCTCGTCGAGCGCGCTGATCGCCTGCCCCGACGTTTGCCGTGCGAGCTTCGCCGCGGTCGAGAGATCGAATTCCTTGCCAAGCACCGCGCCGACCGACAGCAACTGCACCGTCGCCTCCGGCAACAGCTCGATGCGGCGCGCCAGAAACGCGGCGGCATGGTGTGACGAACGAACATCGGCGAGAGCCAGCGGCTCGACGCGCCATCCGCCCTTGCCTGTCGCCGGCACCAGCGCGCCCGACTCCACCAGACCGCGTAATGTCGCCGACGCCATGAACGGGCTGCCTTCGGCAAGCCGTTCGATGACCTCCACCGCTTCATCGGGCAACGGGCCTGCCATCGACTCGACCAGCTGCCGCACATCCGCATGCTGGAACGCCGGCAGCTTCAAATGGGCGGCGGCCGGCAGCGTGCGCAGCAGGTGGCCCTGCGGCACTTCCTCCGAGCGAAACGCCGCGATCAGCAGTACGTGGCACGTCTTGTGCTCGGCATTGTCATGCCGGCGATGCCACTGGTTCAGTACCTTGAGGGTGAGTTGATCCGCCCACTGGCAGTCATCGAGCAACACGAGAGCAGGACGACCCGAGGCGCCCAGGGCATCGAGGAGCACCGAGAGCGCCTGCACGCTACGCGTTTCGCCGAAGGTTTCCGGGCCGAGGATATCGAGCGTGCCGGATCCGAAGACCTGGGTCAATTCGGGGAGCGCGGAGCAGGCGGCTTCATTCTGGTCGCCGAGCGCAGCGCGGATTTCCTCCGCGAGGGCCGGTTCGAGTCGTGCCGCCGCGATCAGTCCCTCAGCGACGCCGGCAAGCATCTGGAAGGGACGCTGGGCTGCCTGATCGAGCCCCTGGCCGCGCAGGACCCAGCCGCCTTTCTGGGCGGCGCGCAGGGCGAACTCGACGAGTAAGCGCGTCTTGCCGCCGCCTGACTCCGCTTCGAGCAGGACCAGATCGCCGTGGCCGTGGCGCGTGCGCTCGACCTGTGCCGAGAGCGCAGCGAGCTCCTGACCGCGGCCGACGAATGCAGGCTCCGTGAGCGTATGCCGGCGATCATGCAAGCCGACGACGAGGGCCGGCTCGCTCTCGCCACGATCGAGCGCTGCCACGATCACCGCCAGGTCCGCGCGAACCGCATCGGTCGACTGGTAGCGATCGCGCGGATCCTTGCGCAGCAAGCGCTGGATCACTTCGTCCAGGGCGCGTGGCACCGGCAAACCCAGGCCGCGCAGCTCCGGCGGCTGCATGGCGATGTGCTGCCGGAGCACCTCGCCGACGCTCTTGCCCCGGAATGGCGGCTTGCCCGCTACGCATTCGAAGAGGACGATGCCGAGCGAGTACAGGTCGGAGCATTCGCTCACGTCCTGATCCAGCATCCCCGCCCCTTCGGGAGACAGGTACTGTGCCGTGCCGACGAGTTGATCGCGCAGGGCCGAATCCAGGTTCGCACTGCGCGCCAGGCTGAAATCGATCAGCGTCGCCCGTTCGATCGGCGTCCCGTCATCGACGATGATGTTCGCCGGCTTGATGTCGCGATGGAGAATGCCGTGCGCATGGGCCTCCTGCAGCGCGGTCAGCAGGTCCTGGCCGACGGTGAGCGTTTCGCGAACCGACAGCGGCCCCTGGCGCATGCGCGCCTGCAGCGTGACTCCGGGAACGAACGGCATCACGACGAATAGGAAGTCGCCGTCGCTGCCATGATCGAGCAAGGGGGCGACGGGACCGTGCGTGAGCCTGCTGAGAACGTCCGCTTCGTGTTCCAGCCGCATACGTGCGGTGGCGGAGAGGGAATCGGTGGTCGCGGTCTTGATGACGATGCGAGCTTGAGTGGCGAGATCGACGCCCAGGAACGTCTGCGCTTCGGCGTTGCCCTTGAGGAGACGCTGGGCTTCATAGCGGCCGGCAAAGACGCGCTCGGTCGCCGCATCGGCGACGATGGCGCTGCCGGACCTGCTCTGAGACGAAGCCGTCCTCATGCGAGACCTCGTGACGCGTCACGCTGGACCTGGGACTTTTCCTGGGATAGCGTGCAATGATAACCGGGTACCTGGTACGTTGCCTAGCAGCTTGGTGGCGAATGCAGGCGAAATTGTCCGCCGGACGTGCGGGTTCTAACGGTTGCAACTGCTACGATTGGCACGATCGGAAAACCTTGCGGAAAGGCCGCACCCAGCCCAGCTTTAAACTTCAACAATATAGGTTGCCATGAAGGCATTGCCAGCAAAATGTTGCCCCGACGGACGTCGGTCGGGCTTTCCAGCCTGACGATCCTTTCAGTTGCGAGCTCCAGTCAGGCTGGAAAGCCTGACCTACGTGAGAATTGGCTGCTACGATCGCGGCGGGAAGCGAGCAGCGTTTTTGGCGCGGGCTCGCTCCGCCTCCACCTCGCGATCGCGCGGCTCCGCGGTTGTGACGAGCGACGAAATGAGAGTGCGGGCCGCGTCGGCGACTTCTTCGATCGCCTTGTCGAACGCTTCCTGATTCGCCTTGGACGGGGCATTGAAGCCGCTGAGCTTGCGGACGAATTGCAGCGCCGCGGCACGAATCTCCTCCTCGGTCGCCGGCGGTTCGAAGTTGAACAGCGTCTTGATATTTCGGCACATGCCGTCGCCTCTGCAGGTGTTACCGGCCGCGCACGCTGGCTGCGGCGTTGCGTGGCAATGGAGTCGCGTTAGCGACGAATCGATAATAGCCCGGCACTTCAGTGCCGGGTCCCATAGCCCTCTCTTAATATTAAGTCGCGTAGCGACGACAGAGTCAACGACATTTCGGAGACTCCATCGTCGCTACGCGACGCAAAGCTGCCTAACCAAATTAACCCGGCACTGAAGTGCCGGGCTATTGTCGA
>DASRSQ010000819.1:0-3840 GCA_035656475.1 Gemmataceae bacterium
TCACCTCTCTGCAAGCGCTGCGAGTTGCAGAGTATAATGGCCGGGCATAGTGACATTCCGGAATTGTCGCGGAGTAAGTGGACTCTTTCTCATAGAAATGAATCCGTGTCATAGCTAACCTTGGTCAGGCACAGCGAGAGACAATCCGCAGCACGCTGCTATGCCGCCACCGCTTCGCCCGCTTCGGTTCCACACCGCGGTCATTCAGCATCTCCGCGATCACGCGCAGCGACTTCCCTTGGTCGTGCAGGCGCTGGATCCAGGCAACCTCCTTCTGTTCCCGTTTGTTCTCGACCAACACGCCGTCGGGCCCGAAGTCCCAGCCGTAAGGCGCGTGCCGGCTGATCCGCTCGCCGCGCCCGCGTTTCACCTTCATCGCCGCCCGCGTGCGCTCGCGGATCATCGCACGCTCCAGCTCGGCGAACACGCTGGCCATCTGCGCCATCGCCCGACCGTACGGGTTGGTCATGTCGAAGCCTTCTGCGATGGCGACCAGCTCGATGCCCATCCGGTCGAAGTCGACGATCGTCTGGGCGGCGTCGGCCACCGAACGGAACAGGCGGTCGAACTTGGCCACCACGATCACCGGCTTGCTCTTGCGGGCGATCGAAAGCAGCCGGGTCCCCGCGGGCCGGCTCGACAGCGCCTTGCCGCCGGAGATGCCGGGATCCTCCAGGATCTCGGCGAGTCGCAGGCCCTTCAACTCGCAGTACGCGCGAATGCGCTGGCGCTGGGCTTCGAGCCCGAGGCCGCTGTCGGCCTGGTCCTCGCTGCTGACGCGGATGTATCCGTACGCGATTCGCATGCGATATCCTCCTCGAGTGGTGAGTGAGGATACCTCGACGTGCGGGCAAGGCAAGCAGGAAAGTGGACGCAACGGAACCGTTGCGTCCAGCGATGCGTCGCCGGCGCGCTGTGAGAACAGCAATCGGCCCACGCTCAAAGCTTGCGTCGGAGTATCGGACCGAAGCGCGCAGAACAGACGACTTAGCTTGCAACGCTCAGCAGATTAGGAGTTCCTTCGGATGCCTTGGTAGTCAAGGTGCCCCGGGTGGTATATATGCCAGGTGCTTAATTAAGCGGTGTGGGCGACCTGTCCGTATTCCACGGGCGCCGGAGTCATCTTGGCGGTGCCGTATGGGGAGGGTAAACTGAATCCAATCCAATGCCTGGCGAGCAGAATATCATGGAACCTCAATCGTTTGCGGAACTCTGGAAGGCGTATCAGGCGGGAGATGCATCGGCCCAAAATCGGGTATTGACGAGTTTCACCCCTCGGATCATGGGCTTGGTGAAGAAGTTTCTTCGCAACAAGAACCTGAACGAAGACGTGACGCAATCGATTCTCACGAGCTTCATTGCCAGCCACATTGACAAGATTAGCATCGAAAAGCCGGACGAATTATGGCAGTTGTTTGCGGCCATCACGCTGCGCCATTGTGGGAAACACAACAAGAGAGCTTTTCGCGAGACGCAACGGGGTCGGGTCGTCAGCATCGGCCGCGCCGAAATGGGAGGGGAAGGTGATAGCCTGCCCGGATTCGAACCCACGGATGATGAGCTGACGCCCGAGGTGCAAGTGGCATTGGATGACCTTTTCGAACAATGTCGGCGAGAGTTGTCCGAGCGGCAGCAGCAGGTCCTAGGTATGCATCTCGCCAGCATGGATCGGCAGGAAATCTCGGACACCTTGCAGGTCGCCATTCCAACCGTCGATCGCGAGTTGAAGAAGATAAGGACCGTTCTAGCCAGGCTCGTCGGCGCCCAGGAGAATTGAGCGACTCCCTGGAGGTTTGCCATCCATGTCGGCCGACTCGATTTGGTTCTCGAGAGTTCTAGACGAATTTGAGGCGCAATGGAAGGCGTGCCTTTCCACGACCAATGGAGGCGCCATAGCGCAACCCGCCTTGACGGAGGCGATTACTCTTGCGGCAGGGCATCCGCACGCACGCGAGCTGGTCTGGGAGCTCATCCTCCTGGATATGTCTTATCGGCTGCGTACTGACCACCACCGGCCCTTGGCGCCCAGTTATTTCGGCTTGCCGGGGTTTGAGCTCAGCGAAGATCAGAAGAATGAGTTGCATCAGATGGAGGCGGCGACGACGGCACCGACCATCGGCGCCAATCAGCGCGAATCGTTGAAGCAGGTTGGTCCTTACACCTTACTAGAACAAGTCGGTCATGGCGGAATGGGCGTGGTGTGGCGCGCCAAGGATCGACTGTTCCGACGCAGCCTAGCGATCAAGGTTCTCGCTGTGGAACACCACCATAACGCCGAGCTGAAACGGCGTTTCGTGGAAGAAGCCCAGCTCATGGGCCAGCTCCAACATCCCGGCATTCCGCCGGTCCATGACCTGGGCGAACTTCCGGATGGCCGGCCCTACTTCGCCATGAAACTCATCAAGGGCAAGACGTTGGCTGCGCTGCTGGTCGAACAAGCGCGTTCCGAACAAAGCGGCCCGCACCTTCTGGCAATTTTCGAGCAGATCTGTCAGACACTGGGCTATGCTCACGCTCAGGGAATTATCCACCGCGATTTGAAGCCGGCCAACGTCATGGTTGGAGCCTTTGGCGAAGTGCAGGTCATGGATTGGGGGCTGGCAAAAGTTGTAGCAGGTGATCGAAGCAACCTCGAGGTTATTCCTGGACAACCAAGCACAATCTGCACGGTTCGCACCGAGACGCCGGACGCGCGGACGCAAGCGGGACAGGCGATGGGGACACCCGCCTACATGGCGCCGGAGCAAGCCCGCGGTGAAGCGGACGACCTCGACGAGCGCTGCGACGTGTTCGGCTTGGGCGCAATACTCACGGAGATTCTCACCGGAAATCCTCCCTTCACGGGCCGCAACATCCAAGAAGTGCTGCAGCTAGCGCAGAAAGCAAGAACGGACGAAGCCCTGGATCGCTTGCAAAGGTGCGGCGCCGACAGCGAACTGGTGGAACTCGCGCGAAGGTGTCTGGCCGCGGCAAAGCGTGACCGGCCCGCAAACGCCGGAGCTCTGGCGCAGGCCATCACGGACTACCTGGGCCGGGTTCAGCAGCGCTTGCGGCAGGCAGAAATCGATCGCAAGGCGGCAGAAGTCCGGGCCGCAGAGGAACGCAAGCGCCGGCGGGTCGCGTTCCGCCTTGGGATCGTCATAGGGATCCTGTTGATTACCCTCGGCGGAGTCGGGTGGTGGTTTGTGCGCGAGTCCGATATTGTGCGCTTGGCTGCACGCCAGCGCGCGGCCGGCCAAATCGATCAGTTCAGGGTGGCGCTCAAAGACGGAAATGTGGGCCAGGCCGAAATACTGCTGAAACGGTTGCATGAAAGCCCGGCCGACCTGAATGAAGCCTATAAATCGAACTTATTTAATTCTGCGCAGGCTGATCGAGACGTTATCACCCTGCGCGGCCTTGACCGACTGTTTGAACGTCGCTGGCAATTCATCCAGGAGGAACTAGTCGAACAAATCCTGTTCGGCAGCAAATACACCGTGTTTGCGCGCCAGCAATCGCAACAGGCCGGGCAAACCGCTGTCCCGGGCCTCAGGGAAACCAAGCTACGCGAAGATTATGCCAAACTGTTTCGTGATCACGACATCGACTTGTACTTCGGCCTGGATGAATCGCGAGTTCGGCAAATCGAAAACTCCGACATTCGGCAAGCTCTGATCAATGGCCTGGATCAATGGCTCCTTCTGGAACCGAACTTCGAAGAACTTCGTAGACTTCTGGACCAAGTGGATCCCGCGCGCGGTCCCGTCCGGAAGCTTCTCAGGGAAAGACCTACGCGCAAGCTTTCTCTTGACGAACTTCGCGACCTCGACCATCATGATCATCCGCCGAATACAGTCC
>DASRSQ010000820.1:0-3874 GCA_035656475.1 Gemmataceae bacterium
TTTCTGCCCCCACGCGCGTCAGCTCCACCGCGAATTCATCCTGGAATTTCTCGCGCTGCGTTCCCTCGAGAAAATCCTGCACGCCGTAACTGATGCCCTTGTCGCGGCCGATGGCGTGGGCCTGCACGTCGATGACGTTTCGCTCGACGTTGAACCGCGAACCATATTCGGCGACAAGCTCCGGCATATCTTGCGGCAAGATTTCCCATTCGATCGTGCAATCCATGCTGATCGGCAAGCCACCTTTGGAAATGAACGTGACCGCCGTGCTTTGTCGAGGGTCTTTATCGTAACGAAACGAGGTCTGAAAGATGCCGACTTCCGTCTTCAGCACTTCGTATTCTTTGGGATTGATGTAATACAGCCCCGGCTGCAATACCTCGCGCAGAATTCCCTTTTCATCAGGGCCTTCGGCAAAGCGTCCCTTGCCTTCGGCGCCCAGCAACCGCCGCAGCACGCCGACGAATCCCGCCGGAATATCGGTGGCATCGACAAGCTGCAAATCGTAGCCGTGCAGATTCAGGCGGTACGTGCCCGGCAGCAGCACCTGGCGTTGAATGCCCTGTTCGCCGGGTTCGGCTAGCACTCGCCCCGCGGGAAGCGGTTTCCCGCCGCGGGCCGTGACGACCCCGACCTTGCCCGGCGGGACGATCGTGTTTTTTTCGAGCTGCGTGGCGAACACGACCGGCATGACGAAGTGCCAGCCTTCTCCCTTCACTTCGCGGAGAATCCCTTTTTGCCCGTGCTCGGCCAAGACCTGCCCGGCGGGAAGCGCCGCGCCTTCCTTCGAAATGATCACCAGGTGTTGCCCCGGCGGAACATAGACGAAGAACTCGTTCCAGGTCATCAACAGCGCGATCAGAATGCCCAGGGCGAGAACGCCCCAGATGATCAGACGCCGTCGCCAGTAGCGAAGGCCGGCCTGCGTACGAAAAGTTTCAAAAGCCTGGGTCATTGGATCATGTTCCTGGCGCGCAAAGCGCCGTTTGGTCGAACACCCATCACGGTCCGTTCCGTTCCGCAGTTGCCGGCACCGGCGCATCGGTGGTCACGGGCGCGTTCGCCGTCGAAGATGCGGGAACGGTCACGGCCGGTCGATCGCCGCTGGAAACGGTTTGCGAGAGATAGCTGGCAAACAGCTTGCCGAAGTCGCTCTCGTCGGAAACGAAGATCTCCTTCAGCGCCGGCGCCAGCTTCAGCAAAATCTGGTATTGCGCCAGGTTCTGAACATTGCCGAACCCGGCCACCGCCGTGCGGATGCCTGCCACCTCGGCCTCGTTTTCCAATTGAATCACCGCCGCTTCCGCATTGCCCCGGGCCAAGGTGGCTTCGGCCTGTTTCTTGGCGGCGTCGAGCTTCAGTTGCGCGTTCGCTAGCTCTTGCGTCAGGCGTGCCTTTTCCACTTGCTTGAGCTGCTCGCTCTTGGTTTTGCCTTGCACCAGGCGCGTTTCCGCGTTCACCTTCTCGGCCGCCTGCTGCTTCAGACTTTCCTTCCCCTTGAGTTCTTGTTCGGCCTGGAATTGCTTGAGGCGAACCTGGTTCTTCTCGCGCTCGACGCGTGCCAGCTCGCGTTGCGCGATCTGATCGGCCAACTCCTCGGGCGGACGCAGGTCGGCCAGCGTTACGGCGCGGATTTCGACCCCCAGCTCGGCGCAGCGCGGCTTGACTTTCGACAGCAACGTCCGCTGCAGCGCTTCGCGGGCGTTGGTCGTCTTCGTGTCGCCGGCTTCGCTTTGTACGAGAATGAAATCGCGGGCGTCGAAGTTGCTTCCCTCGATCCGCGCGTAGCCGCGGATGTGCGGCAGCAGCACCTTCTGCAACACCTCGTTCGCTTCCTTCTCCTTATCGCTCGAATCGGCCTGGTGAATTACTCCTTCATCGGTCAGCCGCACCAGCAGCTCTGGTGCTTTCTCCGGACGTACCGCGTATTCCACGACCACCTGCGGCTTGATGATGAAGCCGTCACGCGATGGAAACTCGATATCCGTCAGCTCGACACGGTGGCTGCGGACTTCGATCGGAGTGATCGTCTCGACGAATGGATTTATGTAATAGGTGCCGGGAGAAACGGGCGTTTGCTGCACGCCGCGATAACCATCAGGCACGACATAGTTACCCCGCGCAGGGTCGGGCGACAATTTGCGCGGATCTTGCCCCACTTTCAAACATCGCACGCCGACCTGCTCGACGCGCACTTCGACCGCCGGCACCTCCTCCCACGCATAGGCATAGGGATTCAAGCGGTAACTGCCCGGCAATAGCACCTCGCGCAGAATACCGCGCTCGCCGTCAATGGGATTGTCGTTGTCCTGATGCGCCAGGATATCGCCGACGGTCAAGCGCTCTTCCGGAATGTCGCGACCAAATTGTCGGGTCAATACCAGGCATTTGCCCACCGGCACGTGAACCATCTGATGAACTTCGTGGCTCCAGAACAACGGATTCAGAAAGTGGCGTCCCTCGGGCAAGACCTCGAACATCACGCCCTTGTACGAGGGATCGGGCGCCACGATTTCTCCTTCGGACAGGTTCTTACCCCACCGATGAATGCGCACCAGATACTTTCCGGGGCCAACCTCGATCCGCTCGACCTCCCATTGCCACAGGAGGTACACGATGCCGAGCGCCACGATCACGGCGATCGACGTCGTCCAAAACTTGGACTGCTTGAGCAGGTTGATCATTTCGATGTCCTCAGGCTCGGTCGCGTCAGGACCGGCGGTTGTCGTCGCGAGGAGAATGTTCCGGGCCGGCGTCCGGCGCGACACCGGGAGCCGTTGGCGTCAGAACGCTCTTGTCCGCAACAACGGGCGTGGCAATTTTGGCCCGCAACTGGGCTATCTGCGATTCGAGCACCGGCAAATCGATCGCCGCCGGATGCGCCGCGTCGGTCAGATCGGTGGTATCGACATAGACCCGCTCCAAGGCGCGGGCATTGATTGCCTTTTCTTGCACGATCCCTTCGGCTTTTTTCCAATCGGCGACCGCGTTGAAGGGATCGAAACGGCTGGCAATCGCGTACTGCTGTTCGGTCGACTTGGCTTCGGCCAACTGACTGAGCAGGATACTGCGGCCGACTTCGTACTGACGCAGTTGCAGCTCGAGCAAGTACAGGCGTCGCCGCGATTCGCTGATCAAATTCGACTGTCGCGCCAGTTGCTCCTGAAAGCTGTCGATCGCCTTGCGCTCGAGGTTCAACTTATACAACGCAGCCTTGGCCCCCAGATCGTCTTCTTGCGTGACGTGCTGGCGGGCCTCGGCTTCGAGGACACTGACGTTCTCTTCGCTCTTTTGCAGGTTGTTGCGCAGCTCCACCTCGACGGCTTCGGCTTGTGCCAGGGCCGAACGCACGGCACGGATGTGGTCCTGATGCTGGCGCAGGACGTGCGCCAACAGTTCTTCAGGCTGCAGCCGCCGCTGAAAGAGCCAGTGGTAGCCAAACTTGATGCCGCGTCCCAGCTTTCGCGGGCCGACGACCAGCAACAACAACAGAACAGGCAGACCGAACCACAAGATGAATCGAACGAGTAGTCTGTCGATAATTCCCATAAGCTGGCCCTACCAGGGGCCATCGTTCGACCGCAATGCACGCTCCCAAGGACTGACTAGTCCCTGAGGCCGCCACGCGGGCCCCCGACCATGTGGTCGCCAAGGTATTTTAGCCCCTCCTGAGGCGAATAGCGATCGGCCGAGAAACAAACGCAAAGCCGTAAGTCTTTATGCGGCAATGAAAATCGGCCGACTTTGCAAATGACAGGTGACAGCTTCCGGGCCCTGTCCGCTCGGCAATGGGGCGTGAGACGGCCGTGCAAATCACCCGGCTTGGCTGTCGAATCGTCTTCAATCGCCTTGGACGTCGAATTGCTTGGCGCTG
>DASRSQ010000821.1:0-6932 GCA_035656475.1 Gemmataceae bacterium
CCATTCCGCTCCTGCCTGCGAAGTAGGTGATCGATCATGCTCACCCTCCACGAGAACGCCCGCATCAGTCGGCGTCAGCTTCTCCAAATCGGCGGCCTCGCCCTCGGCGGGCTATCGCTATCCTCGCTGCTCGAGGCGAAAGCCGCGGCGCCGTCCGCCAGCCCGATCACTGGCAAGTCGGTCATCTTTCTGTTCCAACAAGGCGGGCCGCCGCAGTTCGAGACGTTCGATCCGAAACCCGATGCGTCCAGCGACATTCGTACCATCACCGGCGTGACGCGCACCGCCCTGCCCGGCGTCCTCTTCGGCGACACGTTCCAGCAACTCGCGCCGCTGGCCGACAAGCTTTCGATCATCCGCTCGTTCCACACGGGCAACGCGGGCCACAACATCAAGCCGATCGTCGGCCCGGAATCGCTGAACGCCAACATCGGTTGCCTGGTGTCGCGCGTGCTCGGGCCGACGCATCCGACCACGTCGATGCCGACCAACGCCGTGCTCTTCCCGCAATCGGTTTGCAACGACGTGGCTCGCGGCTCCGGACGCGGCGATCTCGCTGCCACCGGCGCCATCGGACCGAACTACGCTCCCTTCGTCCCCGGCGGCAACGGCCAGTTGCTGCGCAACCTTCGCCTCAACCTCTCTCCCGAGCGATTCAACGATCGCCAGGAACTCCTGTCGCAGATGGGTCGGCTCAACGCCCATCTGGAGAACGCCGACTTCGATCGCAACCAACGCCAGGCGTGCGAGGTGCTGCTGAGCGGCCGCGTCGCCGATGCCCTCGATCTGTCGCGCGAGGACCCGCGCCTGGTCGCCGGCTACGACACGAGCCGCTATCTTCCGTCGCATCAATGGAGAAGCGCCCAACGCGGTCGCGATGGCATGTACGCGGGACAGGCCAAGTCGCTCGGCAAGCTGCTCCTCATGGCCCGCCGACTCTGCGAAGCGGGCTGCGGCTTCGTCACCATCCATGCCGATTACGAAGGCGTCTGGGATTTCCATGCCGACGGCAACAACCTTAACGTCCGCGATGGCATGGAAGCGGTTGGCCGGACCTTCGATCACGCGGTCGCTGCGTTCATCGCGGACGTCGAATCGCGCGGCTTGCAGGACAAGATTCTGCTGATCTGCACCGGCGAAATGGGACGCACGCCGCGCATCAATCGCAATGGCGGCCGCGACCACTGGGCTCGCCTCGCCCCGCTCATGATGTACGGCGGCGGCATCACCCCCGGCCGCGTCATCGGCCAATCCACGCGCGACGGCGGCGAACCCGCGCGCGACCAGGTCGGCACCGCCAACCTCATCTCCACCATCCTCCACACCGTCTTCGACGTCGGTCAACTCCGCCTTCAACCCGCCCTCAGCGCCATCTCGCGCCTCGCCGAAGTGCCGCCGATCCCGGTCATGTGAGCTAAATGCTTGGCTTAGGTATTCGGCCTGAAGGGCCGATTCTGTCAGCCCAGGCCAAAGGCCTGGGAAAGGCGAGCCTTGCGACTTGGCCCTGAAGGGGCCATTCGACGTCCTTGCGTCACGCATGAACGAGCCCTTCAGGCTCGAATCATTGGTTCGCAATTTTTCCCAGGCCTTCGGCCTGGGCTGACAGAACCGGCCCTTCAGGCCGAAAATACCATAGTAGCCGCAATTGGGCGCATCGCGTTGCTGGGCTGACAGAACCGGCCCTTCAGGCCGAAAATACCATAGTAGCCGCGATTGGGCGTATCGCGTTGCTGATCGAGTTGAGCACATCAATCACGAAACTGCGATAGATCGGCGCCGAGGAAGCCGACGTGATAGCCGTATTGCCGCAAGGTGGATGTCGCCGCGCCGTTGATGACGAGCAGCACAATCAAACCAACGCATGGAATGAGTGTGAGCACCGATCACTGGGCTGTAGACTTTGATGGACAGGAGAAAGACGCAGACGGTTGCGAAGAGTATGGTGACGATCGCCACGATGCCGAGGATGGGCCGGGCGTCGGCGGGGATGAAGCCCAACCCCGTATAATGAGGAGGATCGCCCCAACGGAACGAGTGAGCACCCGTGCGAACGTTAACTTTTCTTGGCACCGGCACCAGCGTCGGCGTGCCCATGGTCGGCTGCGATTGCCCCGTCTGCACCTCCCCCGATCCGCGCAACCAACGCTATCGTTGCTCCGTCCTGCTCACCCTTCCCTTCGGCAACCTGCTCATCGACACCACGCCGGAACTGCGCCTGCAGCTTCTGCGCGCGAAGGTCGGCATCGTCCATGCAGTCCTGTTCACGCACGCTCATGCCGACCACATGTACGGCCTCGACGACCTGCGGCCGATCCCGCATCGGCTCGGCGGCCCGGTGCCGCTCTACTGCACGCTCGAAGTGGAGCGGAAATTGCGCCAGTCGTTCTCCTACGCCTTTAGCCCGGACGCCCAGACGCAGCCAATGGGCTATTTGCCGAAGCTGATGTTTCGCAACATCGGCGATGAGCCGTTCGCCGTGCTGGAGGAAGTCGTGACGCCGATCCCGCTCGAACACGCCCATTTCAACGTGCTCGGCTTCCGCGTCCGCGACCTGGCGTACTGCACCGATGTAAGTAAAATTCCCAGGGAGAGCATGCGACGGCTCGAGGGGCTCGACGTGTTGATCCTCGATGCGCTTCGGCATCGACCGCACCCGGCCCACTTTTGCGTCGACCAGGCCCTCGAGGTGATCGACCAATTGCAACCGAAGAAGGCGTACCTGACGCACATGTCGCACGACCTGGAACACGAGGCAACGAGCAAGCTGCTGCCGCCGAATGTCGAGCTGGCGTACGACGGTTTGTGCATTCCGTTTTGAATTTGCCGCTTGCGATGAAGGGTGCGTGAAGACGCACCGTGTGGGAAAGGTACTGTCGGCGATGCTGCTCCCGATGGAGGAACGCATCGCTGGAAGGATGTTTTCGCTGGCGGTGCGTTTCACGCACCCTCGGCAACCGAGAAACCTCATGATTCCCGACGAATTGCGACACCGATTGCGCGAACACGGTCACGATCACGTGCTCGAAGGCGTGGAGTCCATGAGCCCGGCCGAGCGTGCGAACTTCGTTCGCGATCTGGAACGCATCGATCTCGCCGAATTGAAGACGCTGCACGGCAAACGCGAGCAAAAGGACGCGCTGCCGGATCGCTCGCGCATCGCGCCGCTGCCGCAACCGACAATGACGGACGAGGAGAGCCGCGAGTTCCTCGACGCTGGAATGAATGCGGTCCTCAGCGGCAAGGTCGCCTACCTCGTGGTCGCCGGCGGCCAGGGGACGCGGCTCGGCTTCGATCATCCCAAGGGCATGTTCCCCATCGGCCCCGTGTCGAAGAAGTCGCTGTTTCAGATCCTCGCGGAAAAGGTGCTGGCGCTGCATCGCCTGGCCGGCAAGCCGGTCCCGCTGCTCGTGATGACGAGCCCGGCAACGGATGCGGAAACCCGGCTCTATTTCCGCCGCAAGAACTTCTTCCGTCTGCCGCCGCAAGATGTGTGGTTCTTCTGCCAGGGCACCATGCCCGCCGTCGATCTGGATTCGGGCAAATTACTTTTGGAAGCACCGGGTAAGCTTTGCCTCAGTCCGAACGGCCACGGCGGCACCATCACCGGTTTGCGCGATGCAGGTATCCTCGATCGGCTCGGCAGCATGGACATCGAGACGATCTATTATTTCCAGGTCGACAACCCGCTCGTCCAGCTCGCCGACTACATCTTCATTGGCCGACACCTCTGTGCTCGCGCCGAGGTATCATCGAAGGTGCTGCCGAAGACCGGGCCGAAGGAGAAGGTCGGCAATTTCCTGCTCGTCGATGGCCGCTGCTCGATGATCGAGTATTCGGACCTACCTGATGACTGGGCGAACGAAACCGACGAATCGGGCAACCTGCGATTCTGGGCCGGCAATCCCGCGATCCATCTGCTCGACGTCCCGTTCCTGTACAAAATCGCCAGCGACGCGGAACGGCTCCCCTGGCATCTGGCACGCAAGAAGGTGCCGCACGCGGGAGACGCCGACCCTGCGCAGGAGAACGCGCTCAAGTTCGAGCGTTTCATCTTCGACATTCTGCCGCAAGCAGAACGCTGGACGGTGTTGTCGACACCTCGCGAGGAAGAGTTTGCCCCGGTCAAGAACAAGGAGGGGGTCGATTCGCCGGCGAGCGCTCGCGCATTGATGTGTGCCCAGGCGGCGCGCTGGTTGAAGTCGATCGGAATTGACGTGCCGGAGGGGGGGAAGGTGGAGATCAGCCCGTTATTTGCTCTGTCGGAAGCGGACATGAAGAATCGCCGCATTCCGCCGCTCGTGAGGAACACGTATTTGAAGGAGCCTCAATCTTAGTCTCCTCGTTCCCACGCTCCGCGTGGGAACGCGCTGCTTCGCACCGCTCCTGCGGTGCGGACAGGACCAATTGCGAAGTCGACACGCCACTGCAAAGACGTCTGGTAACGCCTCACCTGCAGAGTCGACACGCCACCGCAAGACGTCCGGTGCGCACCGCGGGAGCGGTGCGAAGCAGTGCGTTCCCCACGCAGAGCGTGGGAACGAGGAGGTGTACGAGGAACCAATGTTACACGCCCTCATCATGGCCGGCGGCGGCGGGACGCGGTTTTGGCCGCGCAGTCGGCAGGCGAAGCCGAAGCAGTTCTTGACGCTCGTCGGCGCCTCCACGTTGCTGCAGCAAGCGCTCGAACGCATCGAGGTGCTGACGCCGCCCGAACGTACCTGGATCATCACCGGCGCCGCCTATGTCGCCGAGTCCGCGCGACAGCTTCCCGCGCTGCCGACCGATCGCATCGTCGGCGAACCATGTGGCCGCGACACCGCGGCGTGCATTGGCCTGGGCGCGGCCCTGGTCGCGCGCGACGATCCGGATGCGGTGATGCTGGTCATGCCGGCGGACCACGTGATCGAGCCGGCGCAGGAGTTTCGCCGGGCCGCTCATGTCGCCGAGCAGATGGTGCTCGAGCACCCGCAAGCCCTCGTCACCTTCGGCATTCGCCCGACATTCGCCGCGACCGGCTATGGCTACATCGAGCGCGGCGCCGAATTGTCGCAGCGGCAGAACGTCAGCGTCTATCGCGTGGGTTCGTTCCGCGAGAAGCCGCACGTCGAGCTGGCGGAGGAGTTTCTCGCCTCGGGCAAGCATTACTGGAACGCGGGCATCTTCGTGTGGAGGGCGGCGACGATCCTGGCCGCGCTACGGCAGAATCAGCCGAAGCTCGCCGCCGCCGTGGAGCGCATCGCCGCCGCCTGGGGCACGCCGCGGCAAGACGACGTGCTGGCCCGCGAGTACGCCGGACTCGATCGCATCAGCATTGATTACGCGGTGATGGAAAAGGCAACCGAAGTGCTGGTGGTGCAGGCGCCATTCCAGTGGGATGACGTCGGCAGCTGGCTGGCGCTGGAACGCCGACAGCCGCAGGATGCCGAGCACAACACGATTCTCGCCAGGCATCTCGGCATCGACACGCATAACTGCATCATCGCCGGCGACCCCGACAAGCTGATCGCCACGCTCGGCGTCAGCGATCTCATCATCATCCAGGACGGCGACGCCATTCTCGTCGCCCATCGCCGCGATGAGGCCGGCATCAAAAAAATCGTCGAGCAGCTCAAGGCACGCGGCTTGGAGAAGTACCTGTGAACACCCGTCTGCTGGGCATCGATCCGGGCAAGGTGCGTCTCGGCCTGGCGATCAGCGACACGGAACGTCGGATCGCTTCGCCGTTGACGACCTACGCGCGCCGCGATGCCGTGCAGGACGCGCAGTACTTCAAGAAGGTGGTCGCCGAGGAAGAAATCGCGCTCATCGTCATCGGCTTGCCGATCCACGAGGACGGCAGCGAAGGGGCCCAGGCCAAGCTCGCGCGCGAATTCGGCGCCTGGCTCCAGGACGCGACCGGCGTGCCCTGCGTGTTTCACGACGAGCGCTTCACGACCTTCGTGGCAGAGTCGGCATTACTGGACGCGGGCTTGACGAAGAAGAAACGAAAGGAACGCCGCGATCGCGTGGCGGCGCAAATCTTGTTGCAGACGTATCTCGACGCCGGATGTCCCGGTGCAGCTCCGTGACAGGTCATTCGCTGCGATGACGCTGGCGCATGGTCAATTCTTCGGACGCGATGAGGGGAGGCTTGGCCGCGTCGTTCGGCCTGGCGCAGCCGCATCCGCCGCCGCACGTGCTGCTACGAGCGCCGCGCACGGCGAGCAGGAGCAGGTAGACGGCCGACACGCCCACCGCGATGCAACAGAAGATGAATTGCCAGTCCATGTGCTGATCCCGGCCGCTCACGCGGCACGGCTCGCCCGATTCAAAATAACGAACCAATCTGATACGTCACCAACGCGCCGATATACGCCAGCACGGTCATGTACACAAACGTGAAGATCGGCCAGCCCCAGCTATTCGTTTCGCGCTTGATCACCACCAGCGTCGAGACGCACTGGCAGCACAGGGCGAAGAACACCATCACCGACATCGCCACCGGGATCGAGAAAACTCCGGCTTCGCGCAGGCGCTGGTGCAGGGCATCGCGATAGTCTTCGTCCTCCATGTCCCCCTTGCCGACGCCGAAGATGATGCCGAGCGTGCCGACCATGACTTCGCGGGCGGGGAAGCTCGCGAGCGCCGCCATGCCGACGCGCCAGTCCCAGCCGAGCGGCTTCACCGAAGGCTCGATCACCTGGCCCACGCGCCCGAGCACGCTCTGCTTCTTCCATTCCATGTGCAGGCGATTCATCTCGTCCTCGGCGTTTTCGAGCGTCTTCTTCTCTTCGTCATCCAGCGTCACCTTCGCTTCTTTTTTCTCCTGCAGGTCCTTGACCCGGTCCTTCTCCGCCTCGATGCGGCTCTCGTAATCGCCGCTGGGAAAATACAGAAGGAACCAGACAACGACCATGCTGGCGTGGATGAAGGTGCCGGCGCGTTTGAGGAAC
>DASRSQ010000822.1:0-6532 GCA_035656475.1 Gemmataceae bacterium
ACCGGGCACAAGCGTGCGTTCCTGCTCGCTCATCTCGCCGCACTCTACGCCGGCGCGGTCACGGTACCGCTCAATCCGCGTTTCACGCGCGAGGAGCTGCGCTTCTTCCTGAGCGACAGCGGTGCACGCGTGGTGATTGCCGGGCCCGAGGCGCTGGCCATCGCCAAGGAGTTGCGCGGGGAGTTGCCGGAGTTGCGCGAAGTCGTGCCCGATGTGACGATCCTGGACTTCCCGAAGGGAACCTATCGCGCCGCCCGGGTCAGCGCCGGCGATCCGTGTCTGATGGCGTACAGCTCCGGCACCACCGGTTGGCCGAAGGGGATCGTCCACACGCAGGCCAATGTTGCGTCGAGCTTGCTGGCGTTGCAGAAGTGCTGGCGGTTCACGCCGCACGATGTCGTGCTGAACGTGCTGCCGTTGTTTCACATTCACGGCCTGTGCTTCGCATCGCTATTGACGTTGATGACGGGAGGCTGTTTGCTGCTCGACGATTTCGAGCCGCAACGGACGCTCGCGCGAATTCCCGAGTGCAGCGTGTTCATGGCGGTGCCGACGATCTACTATCGGCTGCTCGAACAGCCGAATTTCCGCAAGCTGGCGAAGACGTGGTCGCGCACTCGGCTCTTCACCTGCGGCTCGGCGCCGATCCGCGCCGAGGTGTTGCCGGAGCTCGAATCGATCCTCGGCAAGCCGGTCATCAATCGCTACGGCATGACCGAGGCGTTCGTCATCACGAGTCTGCCGCTCGATGGACCATGGCCGAACGGCTCGGTGGGCAAGCCGCTGGACGGGATCGAGCTGCGCGTGGAGGCGGAGCCCGGCAGCGTCGGCGCCGTGCAGATCCGTGGCCCGAACCTGTTTCGCGAATACTGGAAGAAGCCCGCGGAGACGCAAGCGGCCTTCTCTCCTCTCCCTCTGGGAGAGGGGCCGGGAGTGAGGGCCGGCTGGTTCGACACCGGCGATCTCGGTTTGCTCGACGCCGCTGGTTTCCTGACGCTCGTCGGTCGCAAGAACGATCTCATCATTACGAACGGCTTCAACGTCTATCCGCAGATCGTCGAGCGCGTGATCAACGACTGCCCCGGCGTGCGCGAGTCGATCATCGTCGGCATGCCGGACGACATCCGTGGTGAGCGCGTCGTCGCCGTGGTGGTACGCGCGGATCCGGCGCTCAACGAAGCTCGCCTGAGCAAATTCTGCACGGATCGGCTTGTCGATTATCAGCGGCCGCGCGACATCGTGTTTGTCGATGCGTTGCCTCGCAATGCGATGGGCAAGGTAGTGCGGCGCGAGGTTGTCAAGCTGATTGGATAGCGCTGCTATTAGGTTGCCCGGCTGCTAAAATGGCGAGATGCTGCGAATCACTGCTATTCTCTCGGTGTTGCTGCTCACTTCCGCCGCGCATGCTCAGCCAGAGCAGGCGAAGTTGCTCGACTTTTTCGAGGTAAAGGTGCGGCCCGTGCTGGCGAAGCATTGCTTCGAATGTCATGGCGCGCAAAAGCCGAAGGGAGGCGTCCGGCTCGATCGCAAGGAGTTCGTGTTCAAGAAACGGGCCGAGCCGCTGGTGGTGCCGGGGCATCCGGAGAAGAGCCTGATCGTGCAGGCGATTCGGCACGAGATCGACGCGAAGATGCCGCCGCCGCCGAAGGCGAAGTTGCCGGCGCAGGCGATTGACGACATCACGACCTGGATCAAGCTCGGGGCGTCGTGGCCGGACGAAAAGCCGCTGGCGAAGGAAGTCGACTCGCGTAACCACTGGGCGTTTCAGCCGGTCAAAAAGCCGACGCCGCCGACGGTGAAACGCAAGGAATGGCAAGCCAACCCGATTGATGCGTTCATCCTGGCGAAGCTGGAATCGAAGGGGCTGACGCCGAATGCGTCGGCCGATCCGCGAACGCTGCTCCGGCGCGTCTATTTCGATCTCATCGGGCTGCCGCCGACGTACGCCGAGGTCGAAGCGTTTGCGAAGGAATGCGCGGCGACATCGCAGCAGGCGGCACTGGAGAAGGTCGTCGATCGCTTGCTGGCCCGGCCGCAGTACGGCGAACGCTGGGCCCGGCACTGGCTCGACGTCGCCCGCTACGCCGACACCAAGGGCTACGTCTTCCAAGAAGAACGCAAGTACGCCTACTCCTACACCTATCGCGATTACGTCATCAAGGCGTTCAACGACGATCTGCCATACGACCTGTTCATCCTGCAGCAGCTTGCCGCCGATCGTCTCGTCGCCCTGGATGCGGCGCCGCCGGAGGCACAGGCAGCGATGGGCTATCTCACGCTGGGCCGGCGCTTCCTCAACAACATCCACGACATCACCGACGACCGCATCGACGTCGTCACGCGCGGCATGCTCGGGCTGACCGTCACCTGTGCCCGTTGCCACGATCACAAGTACGATCCGATCTCGATCAAGGACTATTACGGCCTATATGGCGTCTTCACGAGTTCGATCGAGCCGAAGGACCTGCCGCTGCTGGGCGAGCCGGAGAAGACGACGGAGTATGTCGCGTTCAAGAAGAAGCTGGATGAACTCGAGAAGGTTGTCGCCGACTTCAAGACGAAGAATCAGAAGGAGCTCGCAGCAAAGAACCGCAAGTTCCGCGACGAGCTTGCGGGCCTGCAGAGGAAGGTGGATGCGCACAAGGCGAACTCACCCGGCGCGCCGCCGCGCGGCATGGTTATGGTCGATCGGCCCAACCCCGGCGATGCCCGCGTGCTGCTGCGCGGCAACCCGAACAATCCAGGCGCGATTGTGCCGCGGCAGTTCCTGCCGGTGCTTGTCACGGGCAAGCCGAAACCTTTCGGCGACGGTAGCGGCCGGCTTGAGTTGGCTCGGGCCATCGCTGATCCGAAAAATCCCCTAACGGCCCGCGTGTTCGTCAATCGCGTCTGGCTGCAATATTTCGGCAGCGGCCTGGTCACGTCGCCGAGCAACTTCGGCATCCGCGCTGAGCCGCCGAGCCATCCGGAGCTGCTCGACTACCTGGCCGCGACGTTCGTCGAGGAGGGCTGGTCGATCAAGAAGCTGCACCGCCGCATCGTTCTATCGAAGGTGTATCAACTTTCGAGCGCCGAGAACGTGAAGGCACGCGAGGTCGATGCGGAGAATCGGCTGCTCGCTCGCGCCAATCGCCGCCGGCTCGACTTCGAGGCGCTGCGCGACGCGCTGCTCGCCGTCGCCGGCAATCTCGACAGCAAGATGGGAGGGCCAGGAGTGGATATCACAACGGCCCCGTTCAGCAAACGGCGCACGATCTATGCGTTCGTCGATCGCCAGAATTTGCCGGGCGTCTTTCGCACGTTCGATTTCGCCAGCCCCGATGCGTCGAACCCGCAGCGCTATCAGACAACGGTACCGCAGCAGGCCTTGTACCTGCTCAACCATCCGTTCGTGTTGCAACAGGCCCGCATCGTGGCGAAGAACGCTGGCAGTCCCGCGACGCCGAAGGAGGCGTTGCACCGCATGTACAAAAATGTCTATGCCCGAGAGCCGGAAGCCGACGAGTTGCGCCTGGGCATGGAGTTTCTCGAGCAATCAGCCAGCGTGGCGCGACCGGCGGACGGTTTGACGCCCCTGGAGTGCCTGGCGCAGGCCTTGTTGGTGGCCAATGAATTTGCTTTCGTTGATTGAGTGAGAAGCGCGGACTATTTCTCATTGCCGACGGCAGCGACGCGGTTCGGCAATGGCTCGGGACGATAGATATGGCATCCCCAGAAGCGGAGATGTTCGGCGGTATGCTCGTAATGTTCCTTGGCCAGCCAGGCCTCGTAACTATCAAGCATGCGCTGCAGGCACCCCGCCTTGCCCCAGCTGAAATGGCCGTAACGCAGGCTGAGCTGACGCCGCGCTTCCGGAAGCGGCGTGTCGGTTCGCATCAGCAGGTAGAAGGTGGACGCGAAGCCGGTGCGGTCGTTGCCATTGGCGCAGTGAATGAGCATCGGCTCAGGGCAGGCATCGAGGGCCTTGACGAACTTGGCGAAGTCATCGGAACCGGTCGGTTCGGAACCCGATAGCCCCGCGTTGATCAACTTGATCCCCAGGCGCTCGGCCGTCTCTTTTTCTTCCTGATACCAGGGTTCGTCATTGTTCTCGTCGCGCAGGTTCAACACCGCCTTGATGTCGTGCGTCCGGTGCACCGCTTCGAGAAACTCCGCGGTCGGCTGTCCCGAGCGATAGCATCGGCCCGAGACGACACTGTGAAAATTGCCTCCCACGAAGATCCGCAGGCATTCAGCAATGAACATCGCGACAAGAGCGAGAACGCTGCAGCGCACGATGAGCCGAACACGAGATTCGCGACGAGGTGCTCTGGGTTGGGTTTGAGGCGCCTTGGGGTCCTTGGCTATGGTGTCGAGCATGGCTATCCTTTTTGCCTGATCATACATTTCTTCCCAGATTCCCACAAGAAATCGGGCATTGTGGCCGACATCTGTTTCTTCGGCGTGCCGAGCGGAAAACTCGACTCAACCTTCCCGATCCGGGACGCTTGGTTCATTTTCCGCTGGAGCAGCATGATACCCATGGCCGACAGTGATCGTCCAGATCGCTATCAATTCTCCATTTTCACGATATTCGATGACCCGCGCCGGCTCGATTCGATCGAACGCAAATTGGAGGCGCTCCAGTTCAAGACCGACCACGACAAACGTTCTGCCGGCGAACGCGTCGGGATCGGCGACCGGATTGAGCCGCCAGAGATCGAACTGGCTGCGGCGATCCCCAAGCAGCGTTCCCAGACAATAGCAGCGCGGCTGGCCGGCACAGTAGAAACCGAGCTCGCTCGCATGCGTCCAGCGCTCCCCAGCCAGCACCGGTTCAACGCCGCGCGAACGCAGCTCATTGCGCAAGCGATCCACTTCCGCGGCGAGATGACGCCAGCCGCGCAGGCGGCTGGTCGGATCGATCCGGCGCAAGGGCATGGGCTCGGCTTCGCTCGCAGGTCCAGCGATGCGCAGGAGAATGGGCTGCACCTCGAGCGGCTGATGCATCACGTAAATGACAAGCAATCCCAGGAGAACGGCGCCCGCCAGGCTTGAGCGCATCAGCAACCGATGCGACAACTCGGCGTGATGCCATTGTTCGCGCACCCAGCCGGCGGCCAGGACCATGCCCGCGAGATAGCCGACGATTGGCCAGTTCGGTTCGCCGCCGCCGTTGAGTAGCGAGAAGGCCGCGAAGAAGATGAAGGTCGGGGCCGACATCCACCAGAGGAAGCGCTGTTCCGGTCGCTCCTCCAGTGTTGGGCGATGTCGCCAGATGGCGCCGACCCAGGCGATGAACCAGACGCCGAGCAGGATCGCGAACTGGCCGGCGACATACGCGATCGGCCCGAACCAGCGGATGCGGACTTCTTCATCGACGCCGACGTGCACGCTCGTGTGTTCGAGCATCGGCCAGTTCTTGACCGCATTCCAGATCAGGATCGGCACACCGCCGATTGCTGCGAGCGCGGTCATGATCCAGAAACCTCGCCGCCACAACATCGTTCGCGCCGTGGGCGTGGTCGCCAGGAACAGCGCCAGCGACGGCACGAACAGCAGCATCGTGTGCTTGGCGAGCATGCCCAGCATCACGCACAAACCGGCGCCGAGCCACGCCCATGACGTTGGCCGAAAGATGGCGCGATGCGCGAAGACGAGCGCCCACATCCAGGCACAGGTGAACGGCGCGTCGATCGTCATCAGCGACGCACCAGCGGCGATGAGCGGCAAGGTCATCGCAACGGCCGCAACGACGAGGGCAAGCCGATCGCTGCGGTAGACCTCGCGTGTCAGCGCGTGCAAGCCGAATAGCAGTAAACCGCCGCATAGCGCTGCCGGCAACCTCACCGCGAATATCGTGTCGCCAAGGCTTGCGCAGCTTGCGCGAATGAGCCAGGCGACCAGCGGACCCTTGCTGTAGTAGCCGAAGTCGAGATCGCGCGACCAGTCCCAGTAATGGGCCTCGTCGGGAGCGAGATCGAGCGGGCACCACAAAGCGATGTAGAGCAGGCGAATGAGCGTGATGGCGAAGATGAGCGCGAATGCCATCCAGCGATAGCGTGCGGAGAAGTCAACGTCGCATCCATGCGAATTCATGGACGTCAACGTAATCGGAAGGGACGTTTCGAGTCAACGTGTAAAACGACGCGACCGTCGGGAAGCTAATTCGCTCCCTGACGGTCGCGGCTCGTAATTGTGGACCTTAGTTCGTGCCGACGATGTCATTCGCCAGCTTGATGATCGCGTCGTGCGTCAGCACGAACGACACGGCGTCGCGCTTGGCGTCGCCGGTGCGATCGCCTGCGTAACGGCGAAGCATCGCGGCGCTGCGAGTCGTGCGTTCGAGCAGCAGCTCGTAGTAGAACGCCTTCCCGTCGCGCACGACGGGCGCCTCGCTGCGCAATAGCGCCTTGCCCTGCGCGCCGTCGAGCTCGACCAGCCGCAACGGTTCGAGCAAGCCCGTAGCACGATCGGCGACGCGCCGTGCCCACACGGCCAGTTCCTCGCGGATCGGCTCGTTGCGGACCAGCGACAGTTCCGTGAGCGAGCA